>JAKEEQ010000311.1 GCA_022616515.1 Chloroflexota bacterium
GATGGGTCTCATATTACGGCAGCGATAGTCGGCTCCAATGACCTCTCCCTCCACAACATCCCTGTCTTTACCGACATGGACGATGCATTAAATTATGTGCGTAAGATCAACGTCCACAGTTAACCAACCTTAATGAAACCTCAAGGGCCGGGAGACAACACCCGGTTCTTTTCTTGTTACCTATCCGGTAAAATTGAAAACAGCAATTGTGTAACGTGATGTGGATAGAGGATGACTACACAACCCTATATGCCGCTTGGTGAGTTTTTCAGGCGCATCCTTATATTGGGCGCGTTTGGCCTCACTGTATTAATCATCTGGCGACTTCGCATCGTCATTATGATACTGTTTCTAGCCATTATCCTCGCGATTTCGATGGATGTGCCTGTGCGCCGGTTGCAGGAACGCGGGATGCGGCGCGGTCTGGCGATCATTGGTGTGACAACGGCGCTTCTTCTCTTGCTCATTCTTGTTGCTATTATCATTGGCAGTCCACTGGTTATCCAGACGGAGGCGTTGATCAACGAACTGCCTGAAGCCGTAGAAATTCTGGCTGAAGATTATACCGAGCTATCGCAAAATAATAGTTTCCTGCCTGATGTTGACGTCAGCGTCGACTCACCCAACGATCAGCAGCCGCTCGATCCCGATATTGTGGCAAGCGGAGCCAGTGTTCTGACCTCTATCGGCGGCTCAGCGATTTCGATAATCATCAATGTCGTGTTGGTGATCGTGGTAGCACTGTATTTGCTGGCTGAACCCAAATTGTATGCAGATAGTTTTCTGGCTCTGATTCCCAAGTCCCATCAATTGCGTATTCTGGAAATATTGATTGATCTGCGTGAGGCACTGGTGGCGTGGCTCGTCGCTCAGTTAATTTCGATGACCATCATCGGCGTACTGACCGGATTTGCACTCGGTTTTATCTGGGGCATTCCCAATGCCTTTGCACTGGGGATGTTTGCCGGGTTAATGACAATTATTCCCAACATCGGCACGGTTATCGCCATGATCCCCGCGATCATTTTCACACTGGTTGACCAACCGGAGTTTGTCCTGCCCGTCATCGCCACTTATCTGGTGGTCCAGCAAATTGAGTCGAATCTACTGATGCCGATTATTGTAAAGCAGCGGCTTTCCATTCCGGCTGCCGCTCTGCTGGTTTTTCAGGTGATTATGGGGGTGTTGTTGGGATTTCTGGGTCTGTTATTGGCAGTGCCGCTCTTTATGGTCATCAAAGAACTGGTGCGTGAATTATATGTTGATGATGTGCTCAACAACATAAACACCGCCATTGAAGCCAGAAACACCGCGGAAGGGGAAACTGTGGTCCGGGTCACTGGTGACAACTACATGACCAGCGAAATTCCACTGAAGCGAATATTCAAGGGAGCCAATCCCTTTGAGCGAAGTGTGAACGAAATTGTTGATGAGGATGGTATACCTGAAGAGTTTACCGAGCCATTGGAAGAATAGGCTGCCAGTTATTTTTAAAGACAGCCTCTTCTCTTAATTAATTTCGGCCCGGTCACCAAAACGACGCTCTGTGCCAGCCATAATGGCACGAATATTAGTACGGTGGCGGTAAAAAATCATGACTGCCACCAGAATATAACCCAGAAAAATCGGATCGCGGTGGTCAAGAACTGCCAGTGCGACGATATAAAGTGATACAACGGCAACACTCGTCAGCACCGCCAGCGACATGTAGCGCGTCAGAAAAACAACCAAAGCCCATATCATGAGTACGCCAGCCAACAAGATCGGGGGGACCAGCAATACCCATGTACCGCTTGCAGTGGCAGCGCCTTTGCCGCCCCGGACATGGCCGGTAAGCATGGTGGCAAAAAGTGACCAGTTATGTCCGAGGACAACACCAATTGCACCAACTACCCATGCAGCGGCCTGATTGGTCGATGACGCCAGCCACCCTGCGATGAGCAGCGCTATGATGCCTTTGAAGCCGTCCAGCAACCAGACAACAACTCCCCATTGGATACCCAGCGCACGAGCGGTATTATTAGCACCCATATTGCCACTGCCAATTTCAAAGATGTTGATACCCTTGAATCGGCCTATGATATAGGCAGTGGGGATGGACCCAATTAAATAAGTAATGGCAAGAACTTGAACAACTGCTTCAAGGCTCATGTACAAACCTTTCCCTGAATAGAATGGGGATACGCCTATAATAACACTGCTTTTACATTTATGATGCGCTACTTTTGTTAAGGTTAAATAAACACAGGCCGAATTCCTGGCGCTATAATCAGTCGCACATTTGATCTGGAGCAACGTCTTTCATGGCTAAAATCTACTTATCACTCGTTTTTCATAACCACCAACCGGTTGGTAACTTCGATTTTGTATTCCAAGAAGCTTTTGAAAAAGCATATAAACCACTCACCCAGAGTCTGGATAGACATCCCAACCTGAAAGTCAGCATGCACTTTACCGGACCACTGCTGGATTGGTTGCAGCAACACCAACCTGACTACCTGAAAAAAGTAGCTGCTCAAGTAGAACGTGGGCAGCTCGAAATTTTATCCGGTGGCTACTATGAGCCAATCCTGTCGATGCTGCCTGATGAAGACAAGATCGGGCAAATTCAGAAGATGAACGCGGCTGTTAAGGAAATTTTCGGCGCGGAGCCAAAAGGCATGTGGCTGGCCGAGCGTATCTGGGAACCCTATTTTGCGAAACCTATTCATCAGGGCGGGCTGGACTATACCATCATTGACGACTCCCACTTCAAAGCCGCCGGTTTTGTTCCTGAAGAATTGTTCGGCTATTTTGTCACCGAGGAACAGGGACATCCCCTGAAACTGATCCCGACTCAGACCAAACTGCGCTATCTGATACCGTGGAAAACCGTCAGCGAGGTCATCGGTTGGCTGCATGAACAGGCCGACGAGCGTCCCCTGCCGGGCAAACCTCCGGTGTGGGCAGTTATGGGCGATGACGGCGAAAAGTTTGGTCTGTGGCCCCACACCTATGACAGTGTCTGGCAGCAGGGTTGGATGGACCAATTCTTTGAAGCCCTCGAACATAACGAACACTGGATTGAAACCGTTCATCCCAGCGACTATATCGCCCGCTATCAGGCGTGGGGTCGCGCCTATCTGCCCACCGCCTCCTACATGGAAATGGGCGAATGGGCACTGCCTTCGCCGCAGTCGTGGATTCTACGTGACTTGCGCGAACAATATGAGCAGCAGCTTGAATATATCCCGGATTGGGATCAGGACAAACGCGAAGAGATTGAAAACATTCTTCAATTCTTGCGGGGCAGTTTTTGGCGCAATTTCCTCGTGAAATATCCCGAAATCAACCAGATGCAAAAGCGCGGTATCGCATTAAGCAAGCGTGTCCATGAGTTATCGAACAGTCCCGAAAAACAGCAAGCTCTCGACCATCTCTGGGCCGCCCAATGTAACTGTGCCTACTGGCATGGGGTTTTCGGGGGAATCTATCTCTTCCACATTCGCTCCGCCAATTATGCCAATCTCATACAGGCTGAAAAACTCATTGAGCGGGCTGAAGGCAAAGAGTCTCTATGGTTCGACAAAACAGATTTCAATGCCGACAGTTATGATGAAATTCTGGTCGCAAACGGTGTTTTAACCGGGGTGGTTGAACCTTCCATCGGCGGTATCCTTACCGAACTGGACTATCGCCCGGAAAATTATAATCTCATCAACATCATGTCCCGCCATCCCGAAGGTTATCACATTCAGATCCGCGAAGCCGCCCGTACCAACATGTTGATGACCCCCGGCGATGATCCCCGAAACTTTGAAGGCGAACCGATTCGTGCCAAAGAACAGGGGCTGGAACATCGTATTTTCATTGACTGGCATCGACGTGGCATGTTTGTCGATCATTTTCTGGGCGAAGGGACCACACTGGAAAACTTTGAAAGCGTCCAGTATCCCGAACAGGGCGACTTTGCCAACCAAGCCTACGAGGTCAGCGTCAAACAGACTGAACGCCAGATCATCGTCACCCTGACCCGCGATGGCGCTGTCTGGCGCGGCGATTACCGCCATCCGGTGCGTATTGAAAAGCAGTTCGTTTTCACCGACGAGACCCCGGAGGTGGAAGCTCGCTATACCGTTACCAATCTCGGCACAAGTCACTTCCATAGTCGCTTTGGTGTAGAGACGGCACTGGGCTATGATGGCGGCAACAACCGCGATTATCACTATCTCCGCAGCGGAGAAGCCTGGCACGGGCTGGGCGAAACGGGTGGTTTTGGCGCGACCAATCACTATCAAGTTGTTAGTGAACGACATGGGTTTAGTGTTGAGGTGACTCTCAGCGAAGCTGGTTCTGTATGGCACTTCCCACTCGCGCCTATCACCCTCTCTGAAGGTGGCTTCGAACGAGTGCATCAAGGAATGGTCATTCTACAATCGTGGCAGTTAAATCTGGAACCGGGCGAGGCGTGGGCAGGAACCATCAACGTCGCACTCGTTCCGAAGGAGTGAAGCAGTTTGTTCCCATCATTACAGGATAAAGTGGTCATCATCACCGGGGCAGCGGGCGGTCTTGGCTCAGCCGTCGTCGAACGATTTCACGACGAGGGTGCATTGCTGGCCCTCGTAGATCGCCAGTCAAATGCCATTCAAGAGAAATTCGCGCATCTGGAGAACTTTCTGGCCCTCAATGAAATTGATGTTACCAGTCAACTCCATGTAAACCGGATGGTCGAGCTGGCTGTCGGACACTTTGGACACATTGATGGCCTGATCAATATTGCCGGTGGTTATCGTGCGGGCACACCTGTCCATGAAACCGAACTGGACACATGGGAATTCATGATGAATCTCAACGCGAAATCGGTGTTTTTGACCTGTCACGCGGTCATCCCCCACATGCTCGATCATGGTGGTTTCGTGATCAATATCGGCTCAAAAAACGGCATCGAAGGCACTGCTCGTTCAGCCGCCTACAGCGCTTCCAAATCCGCCGTATTTCGCCTCACCGAAAGCCTGTCAAAAGAGGTCGCCAGTAATCACATCCGTGTGAATGCCGTCTACCCAAGTCTCATCGACACAGAAGGCTCTGGCAAGGGAGTTAGCCCCCCGTCGCTGGCCGGAATCATTGCTTTCCTGGCTTCTGATATGGCCCGTGACATCACCGGAGCGCTCATTCCCGTTCCCGGCAACTAAAAACCCGTCAATACGCACAGGTTAGCGTAACCCGCTCTCTCACAAAGGGTTCCAATTCGTGGGAGAAGCGGGTTTTGTGTTACAGTATTCGCAGGGGATTTCTTCACAGGAGAATTTGATGGCAGAAGACGTAATTTTAGCGTCGGAAACACCAATACATATAGAAAAGGACGACCAGCAGGGCGAAATTCCATTCTGGAAAGTAGTATTCTACGGATTAGGTAATGCTGCCGGACTGCTCCTATACAACACCTTTAACACGTTTATTCAGTTTTTCTACACCGACTCCGTCGGGCTGCCTTCACAGTGGGTGGGACGGGGCTGGTTTGCCTTCGGCTTCTGGAACGCAGTCAACGACCCGGTGGCGGGCTGGCTCTCGGACCGGACCCAATCGGCGATGGGGCGGCGGACCTTTTACATCCGCCTGATTGCCATACCGGTGGCGATAGCCTTTGCGCTGGTGTGGCTGCCGCCGCTGAGCGTAGATGAACATGGAACCATCGCTGTCCTGGCCTATTTTCTGATCATCATCAGCATTTACGACATCCTTCAGACGATTATCACGCTAAATCAGGATGCGCTGTTTCCTGAGATGTTTCCAGACCGCAAATCCCGGTCACGGGCGGCCTCTATCCGGCAGATGGTTGGTCTTGGTTTTGGTGGTGGTATTGCTATCGCTCTCTCACCCTTGATTTACGAAAGTTCGTTGGGATGGGCGGGGCTGGCCGCAATGTGGTCTACGCTGGCCGTGATCTTTTACTTTATGTCCCTGTTGGGCATTCAAGAGAATCCCGCTTATGCGATGCAGAGTCAGGAATCCGAACTCTCCATTTTAAAGGGATTTCGACTCGCAATAGAAAATCGCACATTTTTGACGGTGATTGGCATCAATCTGATCATCCGTTTTATCCTTGCCATCACCGCCGCATCTCTGCCTTTTTATGCTAAATATGTGCTGCGGCTCAGCGGGGGCGAAACCTCACTGCTAACCTCCGCCCTCATCGTGACAGCGGTAGTTTCGATGGTCATCTGGCAGGTGGTATTCCACCGCATCGGGACACGCCGGACGATGATTTACTCTTTCGCACTCGCTGCCGTATTTGCCCTGCCCATTCTTTTCACGCAGACGCTGGCAGGAACGCTGGTGACATTGATTGGTCTGGGTGCGACCGTCGGTGGAACATTTCTTGCTCCCGATCTCATTTTTGCGGAAATGATTGATGAGGATTACGTAGAAACAGGTGTCCGCCGCGAAGGTCTATATCGAGGTCTGCTCGGTTTTACGTTCAGGTTTCCTCCAGCGTTTGCCGGGTTGATTATTGGCGAACTGCTGGCAGCGGCGGGTTATGATGCCGACCTAAGTGTCAGCGAACAACCCGAGGCAGTTGAGACGGTCATCCGCTACTTTACCGCCGTGAGTCCTTTTTTTGCCCTGCTGGTAGGGCTATTTCTGGTCTGGCGCTATCCGCTGCACGGCCAATATCTGGATAATATTCAAGATAGGGCCGCCGAACTGCGCGGTGCTGCCAAACGCAAGACCAGCGAGTTGAAACCCATCAACCCTGATTCAACAGATGATGACAGTGGGGCGCTGTAGTTTCACCATCGCGAACAAGTTCAAAGCGGCGTGGCAGGTTCATGACAAATGGACAGCCACGCACGCTCCCACAGGTGTTACACGTCTCCGCGTCACCTGTCTCGCGCACCTTGCCCTTGCGCACCCAGAAGTGAATCATGTCTTCGAGAACGGGTGGGCTGATGTCCAGTTGTTGGGCCAATCGCTGCAACGAGATCGGGCCGCTGCTTTGCTCAAAGGCGGTCAATACATCCCGTAAGGCACTCACAGCAAGCCGCCAATCTGGAAGACCAGCACCGCACTCAGCCATGCTACCGCAAAAGTGTAGGCGACCTGCTTCCACATCCAGCCTGCACCAAATTCGTGACGCATTGCGGCAGTGGCTGACATACACGGCACGTATAGTAGGATAAAGACATTGAAGGCCAGCGCACTCAGCGGCGTGAAATTTCTGGATAGGGCCGTTTCCAACCGCGCATCATCACTGCCACTTGCATCAACGCTCACCAATGCGGCTTCTGGAATAGATACACCCGGTATCAGGTTAACGGTGCGCGGCACAATATTGACCACTGCCTGCAACGTGAGGACTGTCGCCTCACCCAAACTGCGCCCGATTTCCACCGTATTATCAACAACATTGGTGCCGGTTGGCTCGGTGGATTGTTCAGCGCCAACATAGGTTTGTGTCAGCGTCGAGATGATGACTTCTTTCGCCACAAAGCCCGTAACCAGCGCCCCCGTTGATTCCCAATCACCGAAACCCGCCGGAGCGAAAACCGGAGCAGAAACTTTGCTCAGTGTCCCAAAAGCACTCTGTTCCGGCTCGACATCGTTGAATCCACCACCAGTCAACGGAATCGCCATCAACAACCAGATGATAATCGACGCTATGAGAATGATCGTGCCAGCTTTGCGGATAAAGGCCATACTGCGTTCGCGCACGGTTATGGCAACCGTTCTGGCATTGGGAACACGATAGGGCGGCAGTTCCATGACGAATGGGGGCACAGGTTTGTCGCGATAGATGAGTCTGGTCATGACCAGGCTGGTCAAAATCGCCACGCCAATGCCTGTGAGGTACATGGCGAATACCAGATTGCCCGATGCCGAACCAAAGAACGCCGCGCCGAAAATCATGTAAACCGGCAACCGCGCCCCGCAGCTCATAAATGTTGCCAGAAAAGCCGTGATTTTGCGGTCGGTGTGGTTATCGAGGGTGCGTGTGGCATAGATAGCCGGAACAGTGCAGCCAAACCCGACCAGCAGTGGCAAAAAGCTCTTGCCATGCAAGCCGAGGGCACTCATAAAACGGTCCATGACAAACGCTGCCCGCGCCATGTAACCGCTGTCTTCCATAATCGCGATGGCAAAATAGAGTGAGAAGAGCACCGGCACAAACACCAGAACCCCACCCACCCCGGCAATAATGCCGTCTACCAGTAGGGCTTCTATCCATGACCCGCTCAAGCCTAACAAAGTCATCAAAGAAAATGACCAGTTGGTGAATGGACCGCTAACGACGCCATCAATCCAATCCAGATAGGGCGCACTTACATTCGCGGTAAATTGAAAGACCAGCCACATGAAAAACAGGAAAATCGGCACACCCCAGATACGATGCGTCAAAATACGGTCCAGCCGGTCTGAGACGCTAATCTGGCTGTCCACAGGCCGCCGGATAACATCCTTTGCGATACTCTCAATAAAGCCGTAACGCCCATCGGCAATCCACGTATCCGGTTCATCACCCGTTGTTTCGGTAATGGTATGAATGGCGTAACGGGCAGCCTCAACCATAGGAGTGTTATGGCGAACTCGCTCAAAAATCGTCTCGTCATTTTCAAGCAGCTTAATCGCCAGCCAGCGCGACGAATACCCCGCTAGCTCTACATCGTTGTCGATAAATGCTTGCAAGCTCTGAATTTCAGTTTCGATAACCGGGTCAAAGTGGGTGATGATTTTGGATGTTGTTCTGGTAGAAATAACTGGTTCGATGGCGCGGCGTAGTTTGTCCAGCCCATGCTGGCGGTAGCCAACCGTTGGAATAACTGGCATATTAAACAGTTTCTTTGACAATTGATCTGGGTCAATCTGGATGCCGCGCTGCGAGGCAATGTCGGACATGTTCAGGGCGATAATGACTGGCAGGCCAGTTTCAATAAGTTGAATGACCAGATACAGGTTGCGTTCTAGATTAGTAGCATCGACTACCGCAATCACCGCGTCTGGATGGGAATCAATCAAAAAGTCACGAGCGATGAGTTCTTCCATTGAGAAGGCGGTCAGGCTGTATGTTCCGGGCAAATCGACAATCGCTATATCTTTGCCGCCAGCGGTGAGCTTGCCCTCTTTTTTCTCAACCGTTTTGCCGGGCCAGTTCCCAACATGCTGGTGCGACCCTGTAAGGGCATTAAAAATAGTGCTTTTGCCTGCGTTGGGATTTCCTGCCAGTGCGATAGTGAAGTCCAATGCCAGTGAATTTGCTGGTCCTGTTGAATGGCAGGATTTGACAGCCGCCATACTAAAGCTCAATTTCCACGAGGCGGGCTTCGGACTTGCGCAGTGCCAGATCATAACCCAGCAGTTTGTATTGAATCGGATCGCCAAGCGGGGCTGATTTGACCATGACGATACTCACGCCATTGAGCACTCCCATATCCATCAAACGCCGCCGGATGGCTCCTTTGCCGTGTAATTTCTTGACAACCGCTGCTTGCCCTGCACCAAGCTGATCCAGTGTCATGCTAATCCTCTCGACAATCAGCGCACAATCCATAAGAAACGTGGCAGGGGACACTCAGGTTTAGCCGGGTGAGGAATGCCGTTTGCTCTTTTCTTGGCTTGTATGATATGCTGAAGGAAACGAAATGCCATCCGCGATGCGCAAACATCCGATGGCTCTCCGATAAGCGAGTATCAGAGCATGACCGATTCTATCAAATTTGTCCGCACGTACCAATACCGATTGTACCCCACCCGGCAGCAGAAAGCGATGC
>JAKEEQ010000312.1 GCA_022616515.1 Chloroflexota bacterium
ATTTTGATCTTTATGGTGTATCTGATTCCGCCCACGCTTCTTTTTATCCCTATGTCGCGCGTGGTATCTTTCATGGGCTTGCAGAATTCCAAATGGGCGCTGGTGGCGGTCTATCCATCCTTTACCATCCCCTTCTGCACATGGCTTCTGATGGGCTTTATGAAGTCCATCCCACGCGATATTGAAGAGCAGGCAATGGTCGATGGTTACAGCCGTTTCGGTGCAATGCTGCGTGTGGTTTTGCCACTTTCATTGCCGGGCTTGCTGACCGTAGTGATCTTTTCCTTTATGCTGACGCTGCATGAATACATTTATGCGCTGGCCTTTACCACTACTAGCAGCGAAAAACCGATCAGTGTTGGCGTCACCACCGAATTGATACGCGGCGACGTGTTTTTCTGGCAGTCACTCATGGCTGCTGCGATCTTTGTGGCTCTGCCCATTGCCGTTATTTATAACCTGTTCCTGACGCGGTTTGTATCCGGCCTGACAATGGGCGCAGTCAAAGGCTAAGCAGCTATCCTTTTATATCGGGTATGGGATGCTGCGGCACATGTCCGCGCTTAAAAACCATAATCGTGCGTCGAAAGGTAAGCACAACTGTCCCGTCCTGTTTGAAGCCTGTGGTCTTCACTTCCACAATGCCCATGTGGGGCCGTGATTTGGACTCGCGGCAGCTTAAGACCTCCGTCTGCGCGTAAAGCGTATCGCCTTCAAACACCGGGGCCGGAAGGGTGACTTCCTGCCAGCCCAGATTAACCGCAAACCGCGATACGTCCGCCACTGTTAGCCCCAGAACCACCGCCAGCGTGAAAGTGGAATTCACCAGCACCTGTCCGAACTCAGTTTGCGCCGCATAGTGATGATCAAAATGTATCGGATTGGAGTTGTTGGTGAGCAGGGTAAACCAGGTGTTGTCGGTGCTGGTGATTGTTCGCCCGATGGAGTGTTGGATGACCATGCCCACTTCAAAATCTTCGTAACATTTGCCATCTACCATTATCAATCCTCCAATTCATCGAGTATTTGTTGAGTATGTTGTCCGGGTTCTGGTACATCTCCCATGTTGGGCACAATGCTGGCGAGATTGTGGGGTGGTAAGAGCGTCTGGAGCGGGCCATATGCTGATTGTACTTCTGTCCAGCGCTTCCGTGCCGCCAGTTGAGGATGATTCACCACATCCACTACATCATTAACCACGCTGCGGGCAATATCGGCCTCATCCAGCCGTTTGAGGATGTCTGCCTTAGCCAGCGTTGAGAATATGTCTTCAATGATGCGTTCCAACTCAACCCTGTGCTTCACCCGCACATCATTTGTGACGAAACGCATGTCCTGTGCCAGCTCAGGGCGCTGTAACACACGATCACAAAACCGTGCCCATTCTCGATCATTCTGTATGGCAAAATTAACCGCCCCACCCTGACACGGAAACACGCCATAGGGCATAATCATATTGTGGCGCATTCCCGCTCGCTGTGGGATTTGTCCTGTTCCTTGCCAGACATGTATGGGCGGCATCATCCATTCGGTAAGGCATTCCAGCATCGAAATGTCAATCTGCTCACCTGCCCCCGTTCGTTCGCGCTTGAACAGCGCCGCCAGAATGGACGAGTAGGCATATAAACCCGCCGCGATGTCTGCGATTGAGACTCCTACTTTGGCGGGCGCGTCCGGTGTCCCGGTCAAACTGATAATCCCCGCTTCGGCCTGAATAAGTAAATCATAGGCTTTTTTATCGCGATATGGGCCATCCGCGCCATAGCCTGAGATGCCACACCATATCAAACGCGGGTTGAGTTCGCTCAGGGGGTCATAACCGAAACCGAGTCGCTCAATGGCCCCCGGCGAGAAATTGTGCACGAAGACATCCGCGCGTTTAATCAGTTTGAGACAAACAGTCCGGTCGAAATCATCCTTCAAATCCAGCACGATACTGCGCTTGCCGCGATTCAGCCACGCGAAATAAGCCGACAGTCCATTCAGCGCTCCGTCATAGTCTCGCGCAAAGTCACCGCCGTTCGGACGCTCGACCTTGATTACATCGGCCCCCATGTCAGCCAGTTGGCGTGTGCAAAATGGTGCGGAAACCGCCTGTCCTAACGACACGACGCGAATGCCTTGCAGTGGAAAGTCAGTCATCATACATCCTAAAATGAACGCGGCATTTCAAGCACATGCTGCCCCAGATAGGACAGGATCAGATTGGTTGAAATGGGCGCGACTTGATAGAGTCGGGTTTCCCGGAATTTACGCTCAACATCATACTCAACGGCAAATCCATAGCCACCATGTGTTTGCAGGCACACATTTGCCGCCTCCCATGAAGCATCTGCCGCCAGCAACTTCGCCAGATTGGCCTCTGTGCCGCAGGGCTGGTTCGTTTCAAAGAGTTCTGCCGCCTCGTAGCGCATCAAATCTGCCGCCCGCACATGCGCATAAGCCTGCGCAATCGGAAATTGAATGCCCTGATTTTGACCAATCGGGCGGTCAAATACAACTCGTTCGTTTGCATAGTGTCGTGCCTTGTCAACAAACCAGTAGCCATCGCCGATGCACTCGGCGGCAATTAAAATACGCTCGACGTTCATGCCATCAAGAATATAGCGAAATCCTCTGCCTTCTTCCCCGATGAGATTTTTCGCAGGGATTTCAAAGTCATCGAAAAAGATTTCATTCGTTTCATGATTGACCATGTTTTTGATGGGGCGCACGGTCAAACCTTTCCGCTCAGCATCCCGCAAATCGACCAGAAACACCGACAGGCCATCCGTCTTTTTCTCCACGTCTTCAAAGGGCGTGGTGCGGGCCAGCAGCAGCATCAGGTCCGAGTGTTGAACCCTTGAAATCCAGACTTTCTGGCCGTTGACCACATATCTGTCGCCGCGCCGCTCGGCAAACGTTCTCGTTTTGGTGGTATCCGTGCCGGTTGTCGGCTCGGTCACGGCAAAGGATTGCAGGCGCAGTTCGCCGGACGCAATCAGTGGCAGATACTTCTGCTTCTGCTCCTCGGAGCCATGCCGCAGCAGAGTCCCCATTGTATACATCTGGGCATGACAGGCCCCGGAATTGCCACCGGAACGGTTAATTTCTTCCAGTACAACTGATGCTTCGGTCAGACTTGCCCCACCGCCGCCATAATCTTCTGGAATCAAAACCGACAACCAACCCGACTGTGTTAGCGCATCAACAAATGCTTCAGGATACCCGGAATGTTCTTCCAGACTCTGCCAGTAATGGCTGCCGAAATCGCCACACAACTGGCGTACAGCCTTGCGAATGTCGCCGTGCAGTTCGCTTTTTGGATTAATATCATGCATAGAAATCTCGCCTCGCCTAAAAACTTCGCGTTAGAGACAGATATGTATTTTTGCCTATGTATTGTTGAGCGCGTTATTATCTTAACGCTGTGATGATGTAATGTCATCGACAAGGCATATGTCAAAAAGTATTTGTTTTGGAGGTTCTCCGTGAAGCGTTTTCTTACACTGCTAGTCGTTCTGTTGGTTTTTGTTTCCGTTTTCAGTTTCAATACAACCGTCGCACAGGACGGTGATGAAGAGGAAGAACGTGCCTGTGAGATGGGCCCTGTGGCTGAAGATGCCCCAGTGGTGAAGATCGGTGCCGCCGTGTCACAAACCGGCAACCTTGCCCGTGAAGGAACGGATATGCTCAACGGTTACCTGCTGTGGCTGGACTGGGTAAATAACGAGTACGGCGGTATTGATGTTGGCGGCGAATGCCATCGTGCCGAACTCATTTATTATGATGATGAAAGTGACTCCGACACAGTCGTGCTGTTGACTGAACGCCTCATTTTTGAGGACGAAGTTGACGTTATTCTTGGCCCATACAGCAGCGGACTGACGCAAGTTGCCAGCCAGATTACTGAACGTGAAGACATCATCATGGTTCAGGGTAACGGTGCGAGTGAAAGCATTTTCGAGCGCGGCTTTATTAATGTTTTTGGTGTTCTGACCCCTGCTACCCTCTATACACGCAGCGGTATTGAGTTAGCCTATGAGATGGGTGCCCGTACCGCCGTTATCGCCTATGAAGACGCAGCCTTTGCGGCATCCGTCGCGGAAGGTGCTCAAATGTGGATGGAAGAACTGGGTATGGAAGTGCTGGCGGTTGAAACCTACCCGGTCGAGCCGACTGACCTGACGGCGATTTTTACCAATTTCCGTGAACTGGAGCCTGATCTATTTGTCGGCGGTGGTCACTTTAACGACGCTGTTATCTTTATTCAGACCGCCCGCGAACTTGGTTTCTCGCCGGATGCGTTCCTGATTACGGTTGGGCCTTCAAATCCAACCTATGTTGAAGAAATGGGCGAAGATTCGGAATATGTCTGGGGTGCCTCGCAGTGGGAATCTTCCATGGATTGGGAAGACGAATGGTTGGGCACGGCAGCCGACTATGCCGAGCGTTATGAAGAGATGTTTGACATAGCCCCAAGTTATCAGGCGGCTGAATCAACGGCGGCGGCGCTGGTGCTTCATCTGGCGATTGAAGAAGCTGGTTCTCTCGAAACCGAGGCCATCCGTGACACGCTGAATGAAATGAGCATCACGACTTTCTACGGACCGATTGAGTTTGATGAGACCGGTAAGAACATTGCCAAGCCAATGGCTACCATTCAGATTCAGGATGGTGAAATTCTGGTGATTGCGCCGGAAGAAGCCGCTGTAGCCGACGTTATCTGGCCTGCCCCACCATGGGACGAAAGATAATTCTGATACTATCGCTCGTTTACCGGGGTGACTGTGTGTCACCCCAATATTTAAAACCCACTTCCCAAATTAGACAGCAACTTATCAAAGACTGTAATGGACATTGAATTTTTTATCCAATTAACGATTAACGGTATTCTATTGGGTGGCTTTTATGCCACAATGACTCTTGGCTTCTCCATTATCTGGGGAGTGATGCGCCTGATTAATCTGGCGCACGGCGAATTTCTGCTTATGGCCGCCTATGTTGCGTGGTTCTTCTTTAATCCGACTCGCGAACAGGCTCTAAGCATTGGAAGCGCAACGCCTGACGAAGTTCTCTCAACCCTCAATTTGATGTTCATTGGCATTGCCATCGTGGTCGGCTTATTTGCCAGCGAAGTCATTTTTGAACGCCACTACGTTCACCATTTATGGCAGGCGCGGTTATTCGGGATGGCGTTCGGCGCAGTATCGACCTATGCGGTATATCTGATCTGGCAGGACAACGGATTTGAGCAAAGAGTCATACCCGTTCATGACTTGATGCGTATCGGATTGAGCCTGTCACTGGGTTTTGTGCTCAGTCATATCGTGTTCGCCAGGATCATCGAGTTATTCGCCAATCCAATTGGCGAAACACCCGATAAGTACGAAGTGAAAAGTGCGGGCAATGAGCGCAGTTACGCCTTTGATCTTAACTACATCGTTGCGCCTATCGCACGCCCGGTTGCCAGTTACGTCAGCCAGTTGCCCCCCATCATTCTCAAGAATGAAATCTGGATTCGGCGATTAATCGCCTATCCGATTGGATTCTGGGTCTTCTGGCGTTTCTTTGAAATCTGGGGCAGGGATGGTTTCGAACCGCTCGATCCATATGCGGTGCTTCCCCTGATTTTGCTATTGTTCTATGGGCTGGGCTATGTATTGCAGGACAAACTGTTCAACCGCCTCGTCGAAGGTCCGTACCTGACGATGTTGCTGATCACCTTCTCACTTCAGATCATCCTCCAGAGTCTGGGCCTGCGCATCTATCGAGGCGATCCGCGCAAAATCTCACCGGATTATTCCGGTGTCTTCTGGACGCGCGAAGACATCACTGGCCCGACCTTCCGCATCCCCGCAACCAGTATCGAACTGCCCAACCCGCTCAGTATCGTCCCGGAAACGGCCTTTCCCGATGTCACCATTCCAAAAGACAAAACCTACGTAATCTTTGTCAGTGCTATTCTCATTGCGCTACTCATCCTGTTTTTGCAGCGAACCCGTACCGGGTATGCGATCCGCGCCGCCGCCCAGAATAAGAATGCGGCGCGGTTGGTCGGCATCAACATCAAAGAAACCTACGCGATCACCTTTGGCATTTCGCTGGCGGCAACGGCGGTGGCCGGTGCGCTCATGGGCACTTTCCAGCCGATAACACCCATCGGCGGTCCACGCTGGACGCTACGTGCCTTTGCTATCGTGGCACTGGGAGGGTTGGGGCGCATTCAGGGGGCCGTAATGGGCGGTATGATGCTCGGCTTGATCGAAAGCTACATTGGTGGTTATCTGCCCAGATTGGATGCCGCAATCCCGCAAATTGAAATCGTTAACGCCACCGGCTGGGCAATTGCCGCAGCCTTCATCATTCTGGTCGCTATGCTGGTCCTGCGACCACAGGGCATTTCCGGCGGTCTGGTATTGGAGGAAGAGTAGTCAACGACCCCGCCGCCGCTGGCGGCGCATGAACGTTTCACTCATGCGCAAGTTGACCAGCCCGAGTCAGGCCGAAGGGCAAGGACTACGTTAGGGACGAATACATAGGCACGTCGGGGTGACGCTCCAGCCCCGACCCCTGCGCTGCACGATTAAACAGGCTGAGGGTCTAAGCCAGTGTCGGGTGGATACAAAACCGTCCCATAACATGGGCGAGGAGGACTTTACCCGTGAAAACGGAGAACGGAAAGGTAACTTTTCAATGCAACGTGTCTTGGTGGTAGACAAGAATAAAAACCCTTTGATGCCGTGTCATCCGGTACGCGCCAGAGCACTGTTGAAGCAGGGCAAAGCGGCCGTGTTGCGCCAGCAGCCCTTCACCATCATCTTGCTTGAGCGAGAAGGTGGTGAGACGCAAGCCACGCAGGTCAAAATCGACCCCGGCTCCAAAACGACAGGTATCGCCATTGTCGCTGATTTTAAACGCGGTTTGCGCTGTATCTGGATCAGTGAAATAACTCACAGAGGTCACCGTGTTCGGGATAATCTCCTGAAACGACGCCAGGTACGCCGTGCTCGCCGTCAGCGCAAGACACGCCATCGCCAGCCCCGTTTCACCAATCGCCGACGGCGTAAAGGCTGGCTGCCGCCATCCCTGCAAAGCCGTATCGCCAATATCCTGACATGGGTCAAGCGGTTAAGGCGGTTTGTGCCCGTGACGCAGCTAGCAATGGAGTTAACCCGCTTCGATACCCATAAGATGCAGAACCCCGAAATCAGTGGGACCCAGTACCAGCAAGGAACCTTACAGGGCTACGAGGTGCGTGAGTACCTGCTCGAAAAATGGGGACGCCACTGTGCCTACTGTGGGATAACTGGTGTACCGCTCGAAGTCGAACACATAATCCCACAAGGGCGCGGCGGCAGTCATCGGGTAAGTAATCTCACTATCGCCTGCACGGACTGCAATCGGAAAAAAGGCAACCGAACCGCCGCCGAATTCGGCTATCCTGACATTCACGCACAAGCCCAAAAGCCATTGAAGGATGCCGCCGCTATCAATGCCACGCGCTGGGCGTTGTACGAGCAGTTGAAGGCCACCGGATTACCCCTTGAAACCGGGACTGGCGCACGCACCAAATACAATCGCATTCGGCAGGGCTATCTCAAAACCCACTGGCTGGATGCCGTCTGTGTGGGGGACAGTGGCGAGCAGGTCTTTGTCTCTGAAACCATGCACCCGCTGTTGATAACCGCCACCGGACGCCAATCGCGCCAGATGTGCCGGGTGGACAGGTACGGTTTCCCGCGTACCAGTGCTAAACAACAACGGATGGTCAACGGCTTTCAAACTGGTGACATCGTGAAGGCGGTGGTCTCACAGGGTAAGAAAATGGGCACATACATCGGACGGGTCGCGGTTCGCGCATCCGGGTCTTTCAACATCAACCCCGCGAACGAAACGGTACAGGGCATTCGCTATGCGTATTGTCAACCTCAACATAGAAGTGATGGGTATGCGTACCACGTTTAGAAAGGAGGACAGCGCTCCGCCCCGCCGATTGCCGCCGGGGTTTCCGCGCTGATTTTTTATGGCTACTCGTACACAAGTAAAACGCAACACTCTGCTGGATACCACATTACGCTTTCTTGAATCGGTGGCTCCGCTCGTGACGCCAGCCGTGGCCCTGATTGCTCTTTACTACATGTACGAATATGGGACCAATACCCTCACGCTGCGTGAACATCGAGCAAGTTTGAGCGTATTTACCTTTGCTCTCATGTGGATTGGCCTCACGAGTAGCTGGAATCTGATAGGAGGCTACACCGGATACATTGACTTCGGTCATACACTTTTTATCGGTATTGGGGCGTATACGGTCGCTAACATGATGTGGTCAGCAGTATATGACGACCTCGCCTTAAACTATAGTCTGAATGTGTGGCAGTCTTTGCCGGTGGTGTTTATTGTGGGGGCGCTCTTTGCCGGAGTGTTTGGCTGGCCCACGCTTCGCCTTAAAGGGCCTTATTTTGCTATCGCCATGTTGGGATTATTTGTGGCGGTGCGGGCTATGTCCGACACGCTGCCAACCCTCACACGGGCCGGGCAGGGCATCCAGTTCCGGCGTCCCTTCGCAGAACCGCTAACCGTTTATTATACCTTTCTCGCCCTCGCCGGAATCATCTTTTTTACATCATTATGGATTTACCGTTCTCAGCTTGGTAAAAAATTACAGGCCATCCGTGAGGATGAGGTCGGGGCCGATATGCGCGGCATCAACACTACCGCTATCAAAATCGGTATCTTCATGCTGGCAGGCGGTTTCAGTGCAACCATTGGCGCGGTCAGAGCGTGGAGCCAGACTTACGTTGATACCACACTGGCATATCCCCCGGACTACACGATCACGATTATCATGATGACGATGCTGGGTGGGATAGGTCGCCCGTGGGGGCCAGTCATTGGGGCCAGTGTCTTCTTCTACGCAGAAACAACTTTCTGGGCCGAACTTGGGGATCTGAATCTCATCGTAACCGGCGTATTCCTGATTGTCCTTGTTCTGTTCATGCCCGGTGGGATAATCGGCTTCTTCGACCCGGAGGACCGAGGTCTTGCCTGGCATATTCGCAAGCTCAGGCTCTATCTTACCAGTGAAAGAGACCCTGAAGCGCCCAGACCCGTCATGCAAGCCGCTCAACCACACGCTTCGTTTTACCGGCAGGTCAGAAATGTCATGCAGAAGGTATTAGCGGAGCCAGCCCTGCGCTTTGTCGATACCCACCGCTTTGAGGTGATCGCCAGTATCATTGCTTATCCCGTGTTTATTCTCATAACGATTCTGGTCTGGATGCGCTGGAATGCAGATATTGCCCGTGTTCTGCCCGATGTATTGGCCGGGTTGAGCGGTGGCGAGGTGGTGTTGAGCCTGCTGATACTGTATCTCATTTACCTGACCGTTCAGACAATAATGGATATAAGCCGCTATGAAGTTGGCCGTGAGGAATTTCAAGAAGGCAAAGTCATCCTGCGCGGCGAAAGAGTCGTCAAGGATTTTGGCGGGTTACGCGCCGTCAATAACGTGGACTTTGAAATTCGAGCCGGAGAAATTGTGGGACTGATTGGCCCCAATGGCAGCGGTAAGACGACTCTTTTTAACTGTATCAGTGGTGTGTTGCCGGTTACATCAGGGACTGTTATGCTGGATAATAAAGTTATCAGCCGCAAACCATCGTGGCGTATTAATCGCATGGGACTGGCCCGCACCTTCCAGAAGATTCGTATCTTCGACGATCTGACTGTGTACGATAACTTGCTGCTCTCGCGGCAGTGGGATGGCGTACCCACCTTCCTGTGGCTGTATATTGCCCCGCCGTACATCCGACGACAGACTGAGGAACTGCTGGAATTTCTCCTGCTGGAACAGGTGCAGCATAATCTGGCAAGCAAACTGAGTGGTGGTCAAAAACGCCTGCTGGAAATCGGGATGAGTCTGATGTCGTCGCCCGAAATCGTGCTGCTAGACGAGGCAACCAGTGGTGTCAACCCTACCCTGATTGAGGAAATTAAGGCAACCATTCGACACCTCAACAAAGAGCGGCATGTGACATTCTTCCTGATTGAACACAATATGAATTTCATTATGGACCTGTGTGAGCGGTTATACGTGCTCGACTACGGGGTGAGAATTGCCGACGGTTCGCCTGAAGAAATCCAGAACGACCCTGAGGTTATTGAAGCCTATTTTGGACGCGACGAGTGAGGGACGTAGAATTATGACAGACATGCCATCAGAACAAATCATAAACGCTTCCATCGCTGTCCAACCACCCGATGAGACCGCATTATTTCGCGTACGTGATCTGGTCGCGGGCTATGGCAGCATCATGATTATACATAACCTCAACATCGACATTCACGAGGGAGAGATTGTCTGTATCATTGGCCCGAATGGCGCTGGCAAATCGACCGTCTTTAAGGCGGTTTATGGTTTCATTGCACCCCGTTCCGGAAATGTCTATTTTGGTGACAATGACATCACCGGAATGAATCCGGGTGACATTCTGCGGAAAGGGATTACGTATGTACCACAGGGGAGAAGTACCTTCCCGGAGATGACCGTAGAGGAAAACCTCAAATTGGGGATGTTTATCGTCAACGACCGCAGACGCATTGACCGGGCAATGGAACGAGTGCTGGAAATGTTCCCTCGCCTGCGCGAGCGCCGTAAACAGCTTGCCGGAACGATGAGTGGTGGCGAACAACGAATGCTTGAAATCGGGCGAGCCTTGATGTTGGACCCCAAAATATTGATGCTGGACGAGCCATCGGCGGGTCTGGCTCCCCTTATTACCAAGCAGGTATTTAACAATGTGCAGCGTCTTAATCAAGATTACGGTCTGACAGTGTTCATGATTGAGCAAAACGCCCGGCAGGGGCTGGCGATCAGTCATCGTGGCTACGTGCTGGAACTGGGCAGGAATCGATTTGAAGGCACGGGCGAAGCTCTCCTAAACAGCGCCCAGGTTCAGAGAATGTATCTCGGTGGCGCTCATTGATCAATCAGATATTTGAAGATAGTCGCACCGCATGGCGCATGGTTGCTATTTCTACCGTAGCCGTGTTCTTGATCTTTGGTGTGCGGCTGTCTTTTTCTGTGTTTTATGCGGAATTCACACGCACTAATGGCTGGAGCAGCAGCGCGGCGGCCAGTATCTTCAGCCTGAACATGCTCTTCTTTGCGACCAGCTCAGTGCCTGCCGGAATTGTATTGGACAGGTGGGGGCCGCGTGTCGTCTTCGGATTCGGCGCTACGTTGCTGGGTACCAGTCTCTATCTGAGCAGTTTAGCCACCGACATCATCCATCTCCAACTCACCTACGGTGTGCTGGGCGGAATTGCGCTTGGCTCGATTGGCCTCGGCCATATGGCCGCCGTGGTGGGTGGTTGGCTCCCGGAGCGGCGCGGACTGGCAATCGGGTTAACATTTGCCGGAACGGGCATGGGGTCGCTCATATTTATACCCCTGAGTGAGCGATTGATTGCATGGTTTGGCTGGCAGCAAGCTTATGTGTGGTTGGCGGCGATATGTGTCCTCATTTTAATGCCGCTGATGACCATCGGGCTGCGCAAACCACCCGTCATCATTCGCCACAAAGATGAACCCCAACCCCTTCGCCGCGAGTTACTACGTGATCCTAAATTCTGGTGGCTCCTACTATTGTCTTTCACCACAATGGGACCTCTGCGCTCACTCACCGTGCACCAGATTGCCTATCTGGAAGAGGTTGGTTTTGGGCGACAGCTTGTCGCTGCCTATATTGGTGTGGCCGGTTTTTTGACGGCGGGAACATTCATTGCGTGGGGATACATTTCAGACCGCTTCGGGCGTGGCAAGGCGTTTCTGGCGGGGGCAACCTGTTTGATAAGCGCCACACTACTTCTCATCATGCTGGATTATAACCAGCAGTCCTTCTTCTTGATTGTTTACGCGATGCTGTATGCTCTCGGTGAAGGCTCTCGCAGCAGCCAGACAACCGCCATCGCCAGCGATACCTTCCGCGAACAGGGGCTGGGCTTCATCAACGGGATTGTGGGTGCGCTGTTCGGGGTTGGAGCGGCATTCTCGCCGTGGTTTGTGGGTTATCTGCACGACAAACTGGGCGATTATCAACGCGGGCTTGAATTTATTGTTGCGCTGACGGTTGTGTCAATGATCAGTTTCGTCATGGTGCTCAGAGCAGGGAACAGGGCAAAAGCCTTTAGGTAGAGAAAAATCTTCATGAACTCCCGGTTTCCCTTCAGTCAGGTGCAATATGGCTGGTATATTGTCGTCGCCTTATCCTTCACTGAAATCGTCTCGTGGGGTATCCTCTATTATGGTTTCTCGGTATTCATCAAACCAATCGAAGATGATGTCGGTTGGTCGCGTGGCGAAATCAGCGCCGCCTTTTCGATTGCCCTGCTGTGTGCGGGACTGGCGGCGATTCCGGTTGGGTACTGGCTGGATCGCTTCGGTGCACGGGGATTGATGACCGCCGCGTCAATCTGTGCTACTGCTGTCCTTGCATTACTGTCGGCAGTTCAGACTCTGGCTCAATTTTATGTTCTGTGGGCCTGTATCGGGTTGCTTCAAGCCTGTCTGCTTTACGAACCCGCCTTCGTCGTCATTGCCAAGTGGTTTACGTTCCGGCGCAGTACCGCGCTTGCTGTGCTTACCTTCACCGCCGGATTCGCCAGTACTGTTTTTTTGCCGCTGATTGCCTGGCTCATCCAATCATATGACTGGCGCTCGACATTCCTGATTCTGGCAGCGATTATCGGCCTTATTACAATACCACTGCATGGCTTCATCTTACGAAAACATCCCGTTGAGGCTTACCAATCCCCGCCTGACACACCGGCCTCAAATAACACGCCGGAACACAACGCCAGCTTGCGCTATGTTATCCGCAACCGGACATTCTGGCTCATCATTGTTGCCTTTGCACTGGCTAGTTTGAGTGCCACGGCCCTGCGCATCCATTTCATCCCTTATTTGATTGACCGGGGCTTCGATCAGCGCGATGCCGCGACAATAGCCGGATTGATCGGGGCAGCGCAGGTGCTGGGGCGACTTGTCTACGCCCCATTTGAGCGATATTTTGCCACCATCATGATTACCCGCGTAATTTTCGCATTACAGGGTTTAGCCATTCTTTTGCTTTTGATTCACAGCGAGACGATTGTTTTCGTCTTCGTGGTGTGTTTTGGTGGTGCGTTCGGGGCGATGTCACTGGCCCGCCCGATGCTACTTGTCGAGTTATACGGTCCAAAGGAGTTTGGGCAGATAAAAAGCATTTCCGCCGTTTTGATTTCCGGCGCAGTGACAATCGGGCCTATCGGAGCAGGTGTTTTGTACGAAATCTGGGGGCACTACGAACCACTCTTTTACATCTTGCCGCTGATTTACATGCTGTCAATCGGGATGATGTGGCTGGCGCAACGCCCACCGGCTAAGCCAATTTCTGTGGAAGTATAACTCCTGCTTCGCGATTTATACTTCGCTTTACTTTCTTCATTTTTCAAAACCAATTTTTGGGTAAACGGCTACTATCTGACATAATTGTACTATTAATTATATTTTCACTTGCCGGGAGATTTGGAACGTGACTATTCAATCTTTACCGCTTCAAGATGTCGCTGACAAATGCTATGAAAACACAAAATCGTACTACGAAAAGAAAATTTCTGATCCAAAGTGGTGCTTTGAGCTTTTCCGGCGTGCTCTCCGCCTGGGGGAACAGGACGCTTTCACCCACACTTACTCCATCTTTAAGCCGCAGGTAGAGCGATGGGCGAGAACATATGCCAACTACAAGACTATCAATCCAGAGACAGAAGACTTTGCGCACGATGCGCTTATAAAGTTCTGGCTAAATTTAAAGGGGGAAAAATTTGATAAATTTCCCCGCCTGAATGCCCTCCTGGCATACTTGAAAGCATGTGTTTTTACCGTTGTGCGCGATCATGATGACGAGCCAGATTTGATCATAATTGACGACTTGGAGCGCATTATAGGCATAAATCCATCGCTGGACAAAAATATTAACACAGACGACCTTCTGGATTTTGTTGAAAAAGCTCTAAACGATGGTGATCTCATGACACAATTTGAGTTGTGGATTATTTATGACATGAAACCATCCGCCATCATTGATGAGGTTGATGGGGGGGATGATGCGCAGGAAATAAGCAGGATGCGTCAGAAAATCAAGCGCCATCTACAGAAAGACAAGAACTTACGAGTTTTTCTGGATGACCGTCTCCCGCCGATCACAACTTGAGCGAGTTTGTTTCGTGTGATATTTCATCATTAAGTTCGTTTATTAGCTATAGAAACCAATCGAAGTAGCCGTGATGTCGATTGACATCAAGGATGAGGTCATAATTTATGGACTGCATAACCAATAACCCCCTGAGCGATGAGCAAATTCACGATGTAATCATGGGCAATGCCTCGCCGGAAATCATAGAACATATCAAACAATGCGAATTCTGTGCAGAGCGCGTTCATGAAGCCCGCGTGATGCCCGCACTGGCACGTTTACTCTACCGGGCAAAATGCCCATCATCGGATGAACTGCGCAATTATCATTTCGATCTAGTGGACCCGGAAACCAACGAAGTCGTCAATAAACATCTGAAACTGTGTCGCTTTTGCAGGCAAGACCTTCAGGAAATGATCGAATTCATCGAGGCCGAAGAACCCCGCGTTGAACTGCCCACCTTCGATATTACTGCCCCTAATTTCATGTTCGCCAAACCTGCTTCTGGTGAGCGTGTGGCCCTGAGAGGAGGGTCTTCTGTGCGCGGTGTTGACTCTGGACCACTGATGTTCGAAGCCCAAACTGCCACCATTTTCCTTGACCTTGAGACGACTGCAAAAGGCTATATCTTGCGGGGGCAGGTGATGGATCAGGACGACATGGAATTGTGGAGTGAGGCGACCGTCGAAATTTGGCAAGACGGCTACCAGATTGACACGATTCAAGCGGATGACATGGGGTCATTTGATTATTTGCTCGAAGAAGCCGGGATGATTGACATACATGTCATCGCGACGGACAAAACGAGCATTATCATCAGCGATATTGAGTATAAGGATTGACGTTCAATGGTCATGATGTTTTGGAATATCGAAGAGCAGGTAGCACGTTTCGTTGATGGCTATGCCTCAATTGCCCAGCTTATCCAGTGGTGTCCTGAAAACGAAGTGGACGAGCTTGTCGAATACATGAAATCCGAAGCTGACCGATATCGGAATATTAGACCGCAGGTTGCTTTCAAATTGGCTGAGGGCATTATCGCCCTTGGCTGCCACCATAAGAATTCGTCACACGTCGCCCTGGGTTTAATGGCACGTGGTGATGCTCGCAAGGACGAAGGAGAATTTCAGGCTGCATGGGATGATTTTGAAGAGGCTGGAAAACTATTCAAGTCCTTGAACGATGAGTTGGGTTGGGCCCGTACCCGCATTGGATTGGTGTGGGTTTGTGTTGATCTACAACAGGTCGAAAAAGGTTTAACCGACGCAAAACGCGCTGAAGAGATATTTTTAGCTAGAAATGCTATCGTGTGGTTGATTAATTTATATATGAACATTGGAACTGTGTATCAATGGCTTGCCGATTTTCAAACCGCCCTGAGGCATTTCAATGCGGCACTACGTTACGCTCTACAGATGGGCGCACATGGCGAACGTTTTCTTGGACGACTCTATCTCAACCTTGGCTCTTCATTTGACAGGCTGGGCGAGTTTCGCCAAGCACGAGTGTATTTTGAAACGGCACGCTCCTTGTTTATCGAGCGCGGCGAGACAAACTGGATGGCCTATGTAGAGGGTAATCTAGGTGCTATTGAACATACCACAGGCCATTATCGTCGTGCACTACAATATCTCTATTCTGCCCAAGCGCATGCCCAAGCGCAAAACGCCTTCCAACTCGCTCAAATTAAGGACCAAATTGTATTGTGCTATATCGAACTGAATCGCTATGAGGAAGCATGTCGTCTGGTCTTTGAGGTCGTTGAACAATACGATGCAATAGAAGCTCATTTTGGCAAAGCTCTAGCAAATTTTAATCTAGCGACTATCTTGGCCTACCAAATGGATTTTGATGCCGCCGGACAGGTATTGGACGAGACCCTCACCACCTTTGAACAAATTGGATCCGAAGCTTGGCTTGCACGAGTAAAAATTTTTCGTGGGGCGATTGCGCTTAAACAAGGCAATGCCCAACTTGCGGACAGCCTTGTAAGTTCTGCTATTGAAGCACTTGGAGAAAAGAGTAGTAACTGGATTCTTGCTCAGGCGTTACTGCTGCGCGGACAGGCTCTCCAATATCAAGGCAGACCGGATGAGGCATTGATTGTGACTCATAAAGCTATGCAATTAGCCCACCAAACACTTCTCACTGGGAGTCTCTATACTGCGCATCTACTTCTTGGTCGTCTTCACGTACTCAAAGCCGAGAATCAGACGGCCCAATGTCATTTTGAAATCGCTATATCGACCGTTGAGAATGTGCAGCGTGGACTGACTATTACACTTAGACCGGATTTCTTGCAAAACAAACAGGAGGCGTTACATGAACTAATGCGTCTACATTTACGCGAGGGGCGTGCTGCCGATGCCGTATATACATTGGAACGGGTCAAATCACAGGTCTTTTTTGATTACTTGACCAGCCAGGACAGCCTACGCTGGGTCTCTGATAATCCGCGAATGCAGCCGATGCTGGAAGAACTTGAACAACTTCGGGAAGACCATCAATGGTATCGTCACTTGCTCACCAATACGTCACTTGATGATCGACCCCCGGAAGAAAATGCCGATCAAATTCAAAAACAGATCGCCCGGTGCGAGGCACGGATGCGTCTCCTGACGGAGCAACTCTATCTCTATGCAAAAGATAATGATCATAAGGCATCACACCTTGATTTACCATCACTTAGCGATATTCAGAAGCGACTTCAGCACGACGAACGGTTGCTGCAATTCTATAATGACGGACACCAACTCTGGCTATTTGTCATTAGCAATGAGCATATTCTGATGGAACGTTTACCAGCAAACATTTCTCAGATCGAAAAATGGCTGGCACACCTGCGTTTTAATGTAGACAACGCACTCAAGGCCGGAATAGATATGCCTGTCACGAAAATGTTATCCAGAGATGCCTCTACCCTTGGCAACAAAATTTACGAGCAGTTATTAGCTTCTATAGCCGAAACTTTGAAAGACGTTAAACGATTATTTATTGTGCCGTATGGTAGTTTGCATTATTTACCCTTCAATCTGCTTCATGATTCTATGTCATATTTGATTGAACGCTATGAATTGGTCCTTCTTCCTGCTGCCGGACTGATTACTCAGGACGTTCAACCACGGCCTCGCAGAGCTTTGGTACTGGCCCATTCCCTAAATGGTTACTTAACTGAAACCTCGGCTGAAGCGGCGCTAGTCCACGACATTTTCGGTGGTGAAATCATGCAGGATGATGACGCCCGACGTGCTGTGCTCCATACCGAACCCTGCCAGATTCTGCATATTGCAGCGCACGGTGAGTTTCGGATTGACCGGCCTGATTTGTCTTTCATTCAGCTTGCAGACGGTCCGCTCTACACTGACGATTTGCTCCAACGTGACATGAGTTATGAACTGGTAACACTTGGGGCCTGTGAAACGGGACGGGCTAGTGTTGCCGCGGGTGATGAGCTTATTGGCCTGGGGCGCGGCTGTTTGTATGCTGGAGCAGGGGCACTACTGGTCAGTCAATGGCGTACCGAAGATCGTATGACATATACTCTGATGCAAAGTATTTACAGGTCTTTGATTTCGGGAAGTTCAAAGGCTGCTGCACTTCAAAAGGCCCAGAAAAAACTGCTGGCTGATGACCCGACGTTACATCCCGCCTTTTGGGGAGCATTCCAGCTTATCGGCAACGCTGCCCCTTTATCGACTTAACACACAATATCAAATTTAAGTTCATTTTCCTTAGCTCTTTAGTGTCCGGAAAAGAGGATATAGTCAATGTCTGACAAACACCCGATTTCTCGCCGTAGATTTCTACAAATTATTGGGGGTATGACAACGTTTTTTGCAGTACTCCCCGATTTCCGCAAAGCTTTTGCGGCCCGATTGCGTAACCTCAAGACTTTTTTTGAGAGACCTTCGCAGCAAGAACAAGAAATGCATCCCAACGTTCCCGGTCAAGCAGTCATTCCATTTCGCAAGGAGGATCGTGAGTTTGAAACAGAGGATATCCCAACATTAGCCCAACTTATACCTGCTCTGCTAAAGTGTCAGTGGTCGCAGAGTGGTGATGTTGACAATGTACAAAGCCTAAACATTGTAGTCAGTGAAAGTGATGTGAAGATTTGCGGTTCGTGCGCGTTAGTGTTGGTAACCATTTTAGAAGACGAAGAACCCGTCTCTAATGAGAGTTTGCTTCATCTTCTGGAGACCTCCAATTCAATTATCGTGGACAATAGCAATGACGAATTCATTCAATTAGAAATATTGGAAGAGACACTGAATGAGTGTCAAGAGCTTTTCGAGGAGCTTGGAATAGTCCTTGGTGATGAAGAACTAGAGCTACTCCAAGGATTATTCCCAGTGTATGTATTTCCTTATATCGTCAATTCATTAGCCAGCGGACAACCGGATACCGGCCCTCCCGATAACGGTTCAGGTGGCGGCCCAGGTTGTAAGCCTACACGAGTGCACGCCATGGTTAATCCAAACGACTGGCAGTTTGACCTTCCCACTGGAGTTGAAGAACCCGATACAGACGCAGATCCATCTGAGTGCCTCGTGTTTATCCTCGACACGATACCGCCTGCACTAGAAGAGCTTAAGGGGCAGGACCAGAGTTTATTGCAAAGCCAAATCGATGCGAAATATGGACCCGGAGGAATGGTGATCACACCTCAGCAGTATAACGCCATGCTAAATACTTTGGATGCAGCACTAACCACAACAGACTTACTCGATTCGCTACTTGTAGGTTTTTCGCACCCGCCTGAAACTGTGTTAAGCTGCGGTACAGTACATGTTGAAACTGCCCAGACAAACGTTCTCTACATTGAATACAATCCGGTTTTGCGACTTGACTGTACAACACCATCTCCTTTATTGGATGGTGATGTGCGAATCGTACGCAAAGTAGCGCCCGGTGATCACGACTATCCATATCTTGCCATGGATCACGGTCTATTTATTGCCGGGATCGTTCACTCTATAGTGCACAGGGACGACTTGTATACGCCAGTCGTTAAGTTGAACCTGTACGAAGTATTGAACGCATATGCTTACGGCACACTTGACACATTCCTCTGGGGGTTAAATCGTGTCTGTGACAAGGTTAGGCAAGAAGGCGAAGGAAAGTGTGTGATAATAAACGCAAGTTTGACTTTTGAATTTACCCCCGAATCAGTCGGTGAAGATAATTACAATCTGATGAAACAGTCCTTGCAACAAATTATTGACTGTTTCAGGACCGAAATTCAAAAGTATAGTGGTATGGGACCAACTATTGTGGCAGCCGCTGGTAATGAGGGAAGCGGAGGTACTCATCCTCCAGCACGTCTGCCAGCCGCCCTTAACGGCGTCATCGGCGTAGCCTCACTTGAACGTGCATCAGGTGGAAGTTCTCCCACTGACCTCGAAGATTACAGCAATCTGCCGCCGATGGATGGCTTCTCTGTCTTTGGCGGTAGAAGAGCAGGAGGCAGCGATAACTTCAAGGCTCACCCCGAGCAAGGAATTCTTGGAGCTTATATTGGGGCTTTTCCACCTCAAACACCACTAACCCCTGCTTCTTCGCACAGCTTTAGTCAGACCCTAGCTCACCCTAGTCCTCGCGGAACATGGCAGCCTGGCTGGGCACGTTGGGCTGGGACATCCTTCTCAACAGCGATCATCACAGGTGTGCTCACTCGCTTAGCAACAAAAGGAGTGGCTGATCCAATTACCTATCTACAAGGACAAAGTACCCATAATCCAACTACTACGGAGTTTGCAATCGTAATAGAGCAACCATAGGTGTGTATCTTGATACTGGATTTTCGGTTACAAAAGCCCCACCTACTTCCAGTGGGTCATAGGCATCAAGTTAAGACAAAAAGGGCAAAATCAGGGAGAATAGTTGTACTACGAACATTCAAGCTGAGGATGCCC
>JAKEEQ010000313.1 GCA_022616515.1 Chloroflexota bacterium
ACATCGTTCATCTCCTATGCCCGCGATATTGAGGTTAGCTACTACATTTTTGACGAGCGTTTACAGCCCGCCGAGCCGGTCTTCGCGCAATTTGCGGATGGTGAAATTGTCCCCAATCGCATAACCGCCGACGGGAAATACGTTCTCGCCATCACCCCCAACGAAAACCCGGGTACGCAGCCGAGTGGGGCTTATATTGCACCACGTTATCAAGGGCTGTATGCGGTGGATGGCAATGTCGAATTGGCGGATGTTGGCAGTTCAAAGATGTTCGGGGATCATTTTTTCGCGGACTGGCTCTCCCTATGGGACCCCGAAACGCAGATGACCGTAGATCGGTTCTCGTTTAATGAGCTGGTAGGCCGTATCGACTGCATGCCCTATGGAAACTGTGCGCTGGACGGTTACAATCATGGCTACTATCTGGCACAGGTCAATGATAAGGCGCTGCTGTATGTCACCGGCACAAACGCCATTGTGCTGCCCATCGAATACCAGCGGGTCGATGACCTGTTGACAGTGGGTGAGCCGCTGTTCTCAATGCCGCGCGGCGACTATGAAAAAACCTATATCACGCCTGATGCCAGCGCCATTCTCGCCGCCGATGCCGATTCTCTGGAGTGGATAAGCGTTTCCTCGGGCAACACACGCGAATTTGACCTGACGCCCTATCTTGGTGAGGATTCGCGCCTTGAGGTAGTGATTCGCGAGGAGGATGTGTTCCTGCAAACGGAAGGTCACTTGCTGCGCGTGTCTTTGCCGGAAATGACACTACTGGACTCAATCACAGTCGATAATCCCATTACCGAGCAATATTTATATGGCTCGCCGTATTTCGATCAACGGCTTGTGGTACAGGGTGATACCGTCGCGGCATTGTTTGATGATGTAGTGCTGGTGTGGCAGGAGAATGGCATCGCAGAATACAGCATCGGCGAGTTCGGCATGACTCTCTATCCGATAGACAACGGCTGGATTATCCACCATCTGAGTGCCGGAGTTTGGGAAAATACGCTCATTCACTGTGACTTATTGCTGACGGATTGCCAGAAAATTTCCCTCGACAGATCAATTTACGCTGTGTTCAGTGACAATCGTATCCTGACCGGGTCACAGATTTTTGATGATGAAGACACCATACCGCCTCAATTGTGGCGTATTGAGGGCGGCGAACTAGTGAGCCTTGCTCCATTGCTCGATTTACCTGATGCCCGATTTAATCCTGTTGAAATTCATGGCGACACAGTGCTGGTGGATGGTCCCGATGTGTGGGATACAGATTACGCCCACGTCTATCAGGTGTGGTCACTCAGCGAGAATAGGCGGCTGTCCCGGCAGATGCTGGCGGATGATGGCTATGGCGGCAGGATACAATGGCACTGGCTCGACAATTATTTCGTTATGAGCAACGGGGGTTGGGTAACATTCGTGCATCTGCCCGACGGGCGTTTCCGGTACTGGCGAATGCGTGACTTTAGCTACCCGGACGATGCGGTTCAAAGTATTCAGATTAGTGAACAGCATCTGCTCGTGGTGACTGAAGCTGAATTAACTCTGTATCCGTTTCGTTGAGGTGGTCCAATATGTTCGCCATTATCTGGAATTACATCGCAGACCCTGAAAAGCAGGCTGAATTCGAGGCTGCCTATGGCCCTGACGGAGATTGGGCGGATCTTTTCCGCAAAGGGCGAGGCTACATTCGCACTGAACTACTGCGCGACATCGACAAGCAAAATCGCTATACAACGATAGATCACTGGAAGACTGCGGAGGACTACAAAATCTTCCACAATCAATTCGCGGTGGAATATCAAGCTCTTGATGCCCGGTTTGAGGCATGGATCATCAATGAGACGTTGATTGGAACGTTTGAAATCCTGGCTGGATAGAATCAATTTCCCCGAAAATGTCACAGAATTGCAAACTCATTCGTCCCATGTATGACACGAAAACGAACCAACAAGGAGTTTGCAGCATGAACATCGTTATCGCCGGAGCAACCGGAGCTATTGGTCGTCCGTTGGTAGCGCATCTGCTGAAAGATGGGCACAACATCACTGCCATTACTCGCTCACCGGAAAGTGCCGGTGAACTTAGCGCACAGGGTATGACCGCGGTGGTCGTTGATGTATTTGACCGCGAAAAGCTAATCAAGGCGGTTGTCGAGGCGCAGCCCGAAGTCGTCATCCACCAGCTTACCAGCATCCCCGCCAATCTTGATGTGCGCAATATCGCCGAAGAATTTGTGCAGACTAATCGCATCCGCACCGAAGGCACGCGCAATCTGATGGACGCCGCCGTGAAAGCCGGGGCACGCCAGTTCATTGCCCAGAGTTACGGGGCGTTGTATTCACCGCACGGGCAGGGGCTGGCAACCGAAGACCAACCGCTGTATCTGGATGCGCCGGACACCTTCGTGAGTCTCGTTCAGGCAATCGACACCCTCGAAAATATCGTCCTGAACACGCCGGGTATCACCGGAACGGTTCTGCGTTACGGGCATTTCTACGGTCCCGGTACGGGATACACCGCTGAAGGCGTTATTGTAGACGCTGTGCGAAAGCGTCAAATGCCGATCATTGGTGGAGGAAACGCGGTGTTCTCGTTTATTCATGTCGAAGATGCTGCTGCTGCAACGGTGCTGGCAGTGAATCACGGCAAAGCGGGCATCTTTAACATCGTGGATGATGATCCAGTTCCGCTGCATGAATGGCTGCCCGTGTACGTGAAACTGTTGGATGCACCCCAACCAATGCGTTTGCCCAAACTGATTGGACGTATCGCCGCCGGAAGATATGTACTGTACATCATGACGGAAATGCGCGGCGCATCTAACGCCAAAGCCAAACGAGAGCTTGGCTGGCAGCCGCATTATGCAAGTTGGCGCGATGGATTCCGCGCGGAATTCGCCCAACTGGAGAAGCAGGGCGCGGCGTAGGCAGTGCATCATTTGTGAAATGGATGTCAGTAGCTGACTTTTTCTGATCCCGTGGGTAACCAATGAATGGGTCGAGTGTCACCGCACCCGATTGAAATCCGGCGCTAGGAAAGGCGAAATCAATCAATGCGAGTTGACAAAGTAAACGGGTAACGGTGAGATTCAACTGGTCGGGTACTTTAACTGACGGACGCCCAACGGGGCGTCCCTACGACATCGGCGATTCTGGTAGGGACGTGCAACGGCACGTCCTTTATTCATACGCCTTACGGCTATGTTGCTCCGACCAATACCTGCCCAACTTTAAAAACTGTCCACCCTTCATCATACAACGGGGTTTCCACATTTTGCGCAGGCTTCTATTTTACCACGTCTTCATGCCACCAGCGGCGGATGGCTTCCGCGATGCCCTGTGGATCGTCTTCCTGCGGGAAATGCGTGCCGCCATCAACGATAAACACGCGATGGTTGGGGAACATCTGCTGCCAGCGCTGCATGAACCCGGCCTTATAGGCTTCGTCGGTGTTGCCGAAGGTCAGCAGCACCGGCATCTCCCGCACAGCCTGTAACTGCTGTTCCAGCCTCACCAGATAATCATGCCCGTCGAGAATTGTCGCGAGCATCTGGTGATGATGGCGGCGGCGGGATTTATCCAGCGTGGGGCCAAGATAAGCCGCTTTCTCCGCACGAGTAAGTTTTCCGCCGCGCAGCCCATTGTTAGTGTAGCGCTGAAGGAAGTTGAATTGGGTGATGAGAAAGCGGAATATGGGCGTCCGTATCACTCTCAGGAAGCGCGTAATGCTGGGGAATTCGCCTTGCAGTGGAAACGTAAAGGCATTGGCGGCGCTGACTGCCCGGAACCATTCCGGGTGGCGTCCGACCACACCCATCGCCATTGACGCTGCCGAGTCATGACCATAAACCGTGATGTTTGTCAGGTCCAGTTTACGAATGAATGCTTCGAGCAGGTGCGAATTGCCTTCAAGGGTTGCTTCAAAATCGGGTGCTGCTTCTGAGAGGCCAAAACCGGGCCAATCCAGTGCAATGCAGCGGAAATCGCGCCGCAAATTCTGGATGATGTCGCGATAGATAAACGACCACGAAGCAGTCCCGTGTACGAACAGAATCACTGGCCCGCTGCCTTCATCAATGTAATGCAGGCGGTTGCCATCAATGTTGATAAAGCGACTGGTGAATGGGTAGAGCGTCGTGTCCAACCATTCGGGGTGAATTGTGTAACTGTGAACAGCATGAGTTGTATATACCATATGAGGTTGTCCTTTGCTTGAAAATGTTCAACAAAGAAGACAAACAAGCCGCCCGATTCGTGACAGTGTCACGTTAAGATTCCATAAGAAGCAACACCGCCCGACCGATATAGTGGAAGTTTTGGCATTGAGCAAACGTTGTGAAAGATGGCGATTCTATATATCCTCATAGGTGTAGATGGAGACAATTTCGATGCAGAAAAACGAGTCATTTATCCTGCAATGCTATGAGCTGGCTGCCAAAGCCATAGAACACGGCAATCATCCCTTCGGAGCACTGCTGGTGCTGGATGGTGAGGTCATCTTCACTGCCGAGAACTCGGTCCTGACCGAACAGGACCCTACCGCACACGCCGAAACCAATCTGGTGAGCACAGCCTGTCGTGCACTGGGGCCAGAAATTGTCGCTCAATCAACACTCTACACCAGCACAGAGCCATGCCCGATGTGCAGTGGGGCCATCGGTTGGGTTGGCATCCGGCATGTGGTGTACGGCTGCGGTGCGAATACGCTATATAAAATTACCAGTGGGGAGGTTAACTTGCGTTCACGAGAAGTATTTACCGGCATGGGATTCAATGTAGTGGTGGAGGGTCCGGTACTGGAAGACATCGGGATGGAGCAGCACCGGGGATATTGGGGAAGATGATGAAACTAAAAGTAGGGCATCCATCCATCAAATGGCAGTCTATGCCGCCGGGGCGCAGTGTGCGGCAGGTGGTGCAGGTCAGGGATGGCAAAGAAGAAGTCGTGGGGCAGGTGATAGAAATCATTGAGCATTTCACCGATTGGCGGCGCAACATCCGCCGTACACAGGAACTAACTTCCGATGTGCTGGACAGCCGCCGCACAACCTCTGTCGTCGTTGCCAATTCTTTCGTGCCGTTGTCCCATGAGTCCATTATCGGTGATGACAGTTTTCGTGTTGTATATGATGGTTTTACCGTTACAACAACTCGCAACGATGAAGTCACGACATACAAGTTGGACGATGTGGTATTTGATATTCACTCGGTGGAGATGATTTTACGACTGCTGGATTTTCAGAAGTATCCATCACTGATAATTCCCGTTTTTAGAGGAGCTTCCAACAGTGTGATTGATGTGCAGTTAATTGCGCATCATGCGGCAAAAGGCTGGACGGTTGAGGCCGATTTGGGTGGGGTGAAACAGGGATATTATCTGTCCGAGGGGCAGCTTGTGACGCAGGAAACGCCGCTTGAGGACGGTACGATGCTCATTTTTCGCCCATAATACCAAAGAGGGATTTTCGTTTTACAAAATTTCATCGCGCGGCGGTGTCTGCTGGGTCCTGTAAGGGCACAATCCAATCGCTGGAGCGCCATGATCTTTTCTCCGCAGAAAGATCAATCTCAGGATTGACGAGCGGCTGGGGTGGTCGCCCATTAAGTGACACGTTCGTTATGACGCGAATCTCAATTGGGCCTGTTTCCGGCTCCTGCAAAATCTCGCCCAGATAACGCGCCAACTGCACAATCATATCGGGGCGGGTAGATGCGTCGCTGATTTGATGGGGCATTAAATAGTCTTCGAGCGGCACTTCCCACAGGGTTCCCGTAGCTGTATCGACCAACATAAAGTGAGCCTCGCCTTCCTTGTCGCGCAGTTTCATATGCCACGAAAAGCGATGACCTTCTTCGGTCCAGTGTACATTGCCCGGATACAGCCAGTGGCGCAGCGGAAACAAAAGCTGAAAAACGGCATAAACGCCAAGCATCGATAAAAACGCAGTGGTACGCAATGAGCGCAATGGTGGCATTGCCAATTCGGGCACGGGTAACTTCAAACGGCGCGGGTAATCCGGCTTCAGGAAGAGAGTTGTCGCGGCAATCATCATGAAGGGGAAAACGCCGATGTTGAACAACTGGTGATTCATGAAATGAAAGATGATTGCAACCGCCAGCGCTAACCAGCGCGTCCGCCGCCACAACAAAAATGGCACGACCAGCAAATCCAGCAGCATCCCACCATAAGAAAATCCGTAAACCATCCACTCTTCGGTGAACCACTGCCCGATGATAGGAAAATCGGTTCGTGCCGCCAGCCAATCACGCATGGGGTCGCCGCGCAGCCAATCGTCGTTCAGCTTGGCAATCCCGGCGTAGATATACACCACACCTATCTGGAAACGCAATATCCACAGCGCCCAGATAGGTACAACATTTGAGCGGATACCCTTGAACAACCACGCATCCACTGAGAAGGCGCGATGTGCCGGAACCAGAATCAGTAGGAAACTGAGCAGGCAGATGAGGTAAAAGTGATTTAGATAGCGGGCTTGATCAAGCAGGAAGATATAACTGAAACCCAGAAAAAACAGGACAGTGCTCAGACGGTAGGCAAAACCAATAGCGACACAAACCGCCAGTACATATAGGCCATAAAAATGCCAGTACATGCCATCGCCACCCCACGGCTTGACCCAATCGAAGCCAAGATAGGTGAAATAGAATTTCGGGGCGATGAAGTACTGCTCAATCCAACTATTCGTGTAGTAGCGCCATACTTCCCACACCATAATCAGGCCAAACGCGATGCGGAAAACGACCAGAGAGGCTATATCGACCGGCTGGAATAATTGCTTAATCATCGTGGCATTAGACACACCGTCAATTTTTCGGGGGTGGCGGCGGGGCAGTTGTGTTCCCGGTCATCGGTAACACTGTCCACACCAAAGCGGGCAAGCCAGAAGGCATTGGCCGGGTTGATTTCCGCTGTGGCAATCACGGTACAGGGCAGCGGCGTCACCTCAATCGACGGGTCGGTCACATACAACAAACACTGCATTGGGGCAAGCTGCGTAAGGCTGCCCACCAGCGGCTCTCCACCAAAGAGGGCTGAATCAGAAAGCGGATTCAGGATACCCTCCGGGGCGGCAGCACGATTGAGAACCTGCAACCCCTCCAGCGGCATCCACTTATCTTCCACATTGTTGAACACAACAAGGCGGTCGGTGGTATAGGCGAAATAAACATGCGCTGTTTCCTCGCTCTCGGAGGGTACCGCCAGATAAAACTGGCAGCGTCCTGCTAAAATTTCGCAGACAGCGCGGGCCTGACCACCCTGCGCCACCCGGAAACGAGCCGCGCCATTCGCTCCGGTCCAGAAATGTTTGGTAGGGTCGGTGGTGGAGCGCCACATCTGGATGAAGGGGCATTCATCCAACCCTTTGGGGCCATTTCGCCCGACCGACCACAGTTGAGCACAGCGATTGGCCCGCAGCATATCGGCATCCCATTCCGTCGCGGCGAAGGTGGCGCGGGGTTCGGTTCCCAGCGACGTAAAACGGATGCCAGCCAGACTGATGTCCTGACCTGATTGATTAACCAGTGTGATGTCATTGTCATCGTAGATAAGCATTGCGTTGGGGATGCGCAGGACGGTAATATCAACCGCCGTGCCAACGTTGACTTCTTCGCCGGGAGCAATTGATTGTTCGCTGACAAGATTGGCGGCAACCCGCGCCGTCTCATCCCACACAGCATCTATTTGCTGCCCAACCGCCAACCCGTTCGCGTTGAGCAGGGCAACGGCTTGTGGGGCAGAGAGGTTGGTTACATCCGGGACAATCGTTGTATCATTCTGAGCCTGTACTGGCAGCAGAAAAAAAACGAAAACGACAATTAAAGTAATGATCCCACCCAATACACGCTGCATTATGGTTCATCCGTGCTGGTAACGATAAACGTATTGCTGCGTAAATCAATGCTGCCCTCAACCACGAGTGTATCTCCGAGGTTGATACCTGCCGGGTCAAGTTGAATTTTGATGCCATATATGACGACAAAATCCGGGCCGATAGCCTCGACTGGCCCTTCAATGACCACTGTTGCGCTGGGTGGAGTGGGCGGCGTGACCTCCTGCCCGACCTGTGACTGAATATCGGCTGTTTTCTGGCCGATGCGCAGCAAATCTTCCTGTTGTTTGTGGTTCGATTGTACAACAAGCTGTTTAATGAGTTCGGCCTGATACAGCCCCAGCCGCGCCACCCGCTCAAGTGTTAGATGGTCATCGGTTTCATCAAGTATATGCTGCATGTGCCGGTTGGAGTCTTCGAGAAGTTGCGGGTAGATTTTGCCCTGCTCCAGCATGTGCTCAAATTCATCAATGCGCGTCTGGGCAAGTTCGCTCTCATAAGTCGGCTTATCGCTGCTGTATTCCAGCCGCACATCTTCCATAGCCCGCTTCAACGGGTACAAAGTGTCATCCGGCAGGCTGTTCGCTGAGACTTGCAGCACGGCAACGCTCATCACCAGCAACGTGAGACAGGCTGCCACCGCGATTCGGAGTGTGTGAGGCAGGCGAATCATATTGCGCGGCGGGGGTCCAAGCACTGCGGCATAATGCCGCACCCGCTGTTCAATGCGATCAACCGCTTCCGCTGAGAGTTCGCTGAATTCCATTGAGTCAAACGGATGTTTATCCATCAGGTGTAATTCCTTCCAGATATACCGCCAGTTTCTTTAGAGCACGGTGCTGCGCCGTCGCCACCGCACGGGCACTTTTGCCAACAAGTTTGCCGACATCCTGATGTGACCGGTCCTCGACGAAGCGGAAAAACAGGATGAGTTGATCGTCGCTTTCGAGTTGATTGACAGCCCTGCGCACCGCTTCCGCCTCCTGTAATTGCTGGATGGCTGCTTCCGGTACTGACATGGCTTCAGGGAGCAACTCAACGTGCGGGCGGCCCTCACGACGATAATAACCTGCCACCTCAGTTGCGGCAATCCGGTACAGCCACGCCTCGAACGGCACACCCCGGTCCTCAAACTCAGGCAAACGTTCCACCATGGTGAGAAACACATTCGCCGTCAGGTCTTCAACAACAGCCGCATCATGCACCCGGTAGTCAATATAACGGGCAATACGCTGCACATATTCTCGATACAGCGCCGTGATCGCGTCCGGGTCTCGTTGTCTGGCTTTCGCAATGATGTTTTTCATCATAAGATCAAAACACGGACCCCCTCTGTCGCTGGCGCGACATCTCCCCCATGAATGGCTGGCGGAGGGACACTTTTAAGATAATAAGGGCGCGAAGTGAAGCTGGATAGGAATAAGGT
>JAKEEQ010000314.1 GCA_022616515.1 Chloroflexota bacterium
ACTTGTCATTGAACTGTCCTCCTAAGTTGGTTGGTTTGCTGACTTCCCATCTTGGGAGACAGTTCTTTTTTGTCAACCCTATTTCACATAGAGCGTATCATGCTGATGTGCTCCACTCCTTATACCTTCCACTTTATATCATAACGAATCGAAGGACCTGCTTACATGGGCAGACGAGTTATTATTTAATGGGTCGTTTGGCCTATTTCATTGAATATTGGTTCCAGAAAGTGATACGATAAGTTTCAGTGTTCATAGTTCCTGTGTAAGCCTGGTCTGGAGGACTAACCGTTGAATGACTGTGATATTGGTGTTTATGGCTTGGCGGTGATGGGACAGAATCTCGCGTTAAATATTGCAGACCATGATTTTAACGTTGCGGTCTACAATCGAACTACGTTACGAATCAAGACGTTCATGCAGGAAGAAGTTGCCGATAGGTCTGTGAAAGCGGCCTATGAATTGCCGGAGTTCGTCAATCTCTTGAGGACCCCGCGTATTATTCTGGTCATGGTCAAGGCCGGGTTTGCCATCGACGCGGTCATTGACGACCTGAAACCATACCTTCAAGCTGGTGACATCATCATTGATGGCGGCAACTCCCACTACCGTGATAGCGAACGACGTGCTGAACTGTTGTCTGAACACGAGATTCACTATATCGGTATGGGCGTTTCGGGCGGCGAGGACGGGGCGCGTCTTGGTCCGAGTCTAATGCCGGGTGGACCGCTAGAAGCTTATCAGCGCGTAGAGGCCATTCTTAAAGCAATCGCTGCAAAAGTCGGAAATGAACCGTGCGTGGCCTATCTGGGGCCGCACGGGGTGGGGCACTACGTGAAGATGGTTCACAACGGTATCGAATATGCAATCATGCAGGCTATCGCGGAGGTGTATGACCTGATGCGCCGGGACGCCGGGATGACGCCGCAACAAATCAGCGAGGTCTTTCGCCGCTGGAATAAGGGGCCGCTGTCATCATTTTTAATTGAGATTACCGGACATCTTCTCACCCACACCGCCGCCGATACCGGAGAGCCGCTCATCGACCTGATTCTTGACCGCGCACAACAAAAAGGAACCGGAAAGTGGACCATTCAGGACGCACTTGACATTGCTGTACCAGTGCCGACCATCAGTGCGGCAGTAGACGCTCGTGTTATCTCGTCACTCAAGGAAGCCCGTGAAAAAGCGTCCTCCATCCTGCAAGGGCCATTGGCGGGTTTTGAAATGGAGCAAGATAAACTGGTAAAAGTGTTGGAGCAAGCACTGCTTGCCACCATGATTTGCTCATATGCACAGGGATTTGACGTCCTGCGTGTGGCGAGTCAGGGCTACGATTATCATCTCGACCTCAGTCAAGTTGCCCGCATCTGGCGTGCCGGGTGTATCATCCGGGCCGATATGCTCAATATGATCAGCGATGCCTTTGCCATGCACAACAATCTGCCAAATCTAATGCTGGCCCCTCATTTCGCTCAATCCCTTCAGGATATCCAGTCGGGTTGGCGTGAGGTTGTTCAGTTGGCGGTTCAAAATGGAATCCCCGTCCCGGCTATCAGCAGTGCACTGGCCTACTACGATAGTTATCGGAGTGCTCGCCTGCCAGCTAATCTCATTCAAGCCCAGCGTGATTATTTTGGCGCACACACCTACGAGCGCATTGACAGAGAAGGCCAGTTCCATACGCTGTGGGAGCAGTAATGGCGGGTTCGCTCCGGCTTTTTCTGTGTGGCGACATCATGACCGGACGCGGCATTGATCAGGCACTTCCTTATTCCAGCTCACCTGAATTGTACGAGCGTTATGTCAAAGACGCCCGGCAGTATGTCACGCTGGCGGCGCGGAAAAATGGCCTTATTCCGACGCCGCTGTCATTTGAAGCTGTATGGGGTGATGCTCTCGATGAACTGGAGAACTGTGCGCCGGAGGTACGCATTGGTAATCTCGAAACCAGCCTAACCACCACTGATAGCCCCTGGCCCGGTAAAGGCATTCACTACCGGATGCACCCGACCAATGCTGCTTGTCTGGCGGCGGCCCGGCTCGATTGCTGCTCACTGGCAAATAATCATGTGCTTGATTGGGGTCGTGAAGGATTGGTCGAAACACTGGCAACGCTCCAGTCGGTCGGAATCGCCTACGCCGGGGCTGGGAAAAATCGCGAAGAGGCAACGACGCCGGTAACATTGGTGACGCGCAACAACCGGCGTGTTATTGTGGTGGGGGCTGGTTCAACCTCAAGCGGTATCCCGTCCGCGTGGGCAGCGCAGCAGGATTTACCGGGTATCAATTTGCTCATCGACGATCCAGAAGTTGACGCCATTCGACTTATTGCCCAAATCCGGCAGATCAAACAGCAACATGATATTGTGGTGGTATCAATTCACTGGGGTGGCAACTGGGGTTACGAGATTCCGGCCTCGCACGTCCGCCTCGCGCATTTGCTGATAGACAGTGGTGATGTCGATATTGTGCACGGGCATTCTTCACATCATGCAATAGCAATGGAAGTGTATCGGGGTAAGCTCATTCTCTACGGATGTGGTGATTTCATCACGGACTATGAAGGGATTAGTGGGCATGAAGAATATCGCGGCGATATTGGCGTGATGTATTTTCCTGATGTGGACGCTGAGACAGGCGATTTACTATCTCTTACCATGATTCCAACCACGATGCAGCGTTTTCAGGTTCGCTATGCGTCCGAAGTGGACATTCGCTGGTTGCTTCTTACCCTCAATCGCGAGAATGCCCGGTTCGGTTTGAAAATCAAGCGCGAGGGGCAGCATACCCTTCAACTCGACTTTCCCCGGTTGGTGCAGTGACAGGGACAACCTGCCTCGGTCATTTGACAGTGTGGAAATGCTCAGTATAGAAATCAAGCCAGTGTTGATAAGACCCGCTGGATGTGCCGATAAAAATCCTAATGTGGTCCTTCAGACAATAACGACATGTAGCTCAGCCGGACCATGTGCCCCCATCACCAGTTGCATCGCGATGTCCGCCGTGCGGCTGGGACCGGAAATGATGTTGTACTTGCTCACTTCCATGAACTGACTGGCATTCTGGCGCTGTGCACTCAGCCACGTTTCAAGGTCGCGCACAATTCGTGATCGTTGGAGGACGGCAATATGCGTGTAGGGCAGAAGCGACACCTCCCGTCCTTTGCCGGGACCGCTCAGCAGAACAATGCTTCCCGTCGCAGCCAGTGCCACATCCACACCCGTTATCCCAATCTGGACCTGTGTACCACGTGGGGTACTTATTTCAATGTTGGCGACATTGAGTGCATCCGGCAAACCGGGAAGCGGAATGTGGGCGAAATCCCACGCCGAAATAACCGTTTGACCCTCCAGCAAACCTAAAATATGCTCAAGTGCCTGTGGTGTATCGTCAAAAAGTGCCACACGACAAGCCAGTGCTTCGGCCTGTAGTTTGAAACATGTCACCAGATCTTCGTCAGGTAGTTGGGCCACCACCGGAAGTCTCTCGGCAGGTGGCTGAATATCAGTGAAAGGCTGCCGCGCTGCTTTGAGTTTGGCTAAGATGCGCTCACGACCGGTCATGGCGTTTGCCTTTCTGCCGTTCTTCCCACAATTCGTGGAACGATTTCGGCGCAAAGCTGGGAAAATCACGATATTTGGTCCAGCCGCTCAATGGACCGGGCAAGTAATCTCCGGTGAGCTTCGTTCCCAGACGCGCGGCTCTTCCCGCCAGCCTGTAGAGTCGAGGTGAGCGGTGGGTGATGGCCCAGCCCTTGATGCCTGCATTCCAGATGAATTGGGAATGCCCCTCTTCTACGAGATCATGGCGTAAATCCAGCAGCATACGGGGCAAATCAATGTCCACCGGGCAGACGGCTTTGCAGGTCCCGCACAGACTGCTGGCATGGGGCAGTGGAGCAGCGTTTTCCAGACCGTTCAGCAGCGGCGTGATGACAGCGCCGATGGGTCCAGAATAGGCCCAGCCATAGGCATGCCCGCCCGTCAAACGATACACCGGACAGCCGTTCAAACATGCCCCGCACCGGATGCAGGACAACACCTCGGCGTAATCGGTCTGGTAAATGTCGCTGCGACCGTTATCCACGAGGATAACATACACATGCTCAGGTCCGTCGGCATCTTCATCGCGGCGCGGGCCATTGATCATGTGGGAGTAGACAGCGATGGCCTGCCCCGTTCCGCTGCGGGCGATGACCTGCGTTAAGGTGGCGTAGTCGTCCAAATTTTCGACGATTTTCTCGATTCCTATCAGGGCCACATGAACTTTCGGCAGTGTCGTCACCATCCGCCCATTGCCTTCATTGGTCACCAGACAGATCGTCCCGGTTTCAGCAATCAAGAAATTGCCACCGGAGATGCCCATATCGGCGCTCAGGAAGACATCGCGTAGATGTTGGCGGGCGAAACGTGCCATTTCAGCGGCGTCATCGGTGAATGGCATCGCCAGCTCTTCAATGAACAGGTCACGGATGGCCTCTTTGGATTTGTGAATAACGGGTGCAATGATGTGGCTGGGAGTTTCACCGGCAATCTGGACGATGAATTCACCGAGATCGGTCTCAACTACTTCGATATTGGCGGCCTCCAGCACATGATTGATGCCCGTTTCTTCGGTGAGCATGCTTTTGCTTTTAGCGACTCGTTTTACCTGATGTTGGCGCACAATCTCCATGACATGCTGCTGTGCTTCAGCGGCATCCCCCGCCCACCGTACCTGAATGCCGTTGGCCTGCATATTGGCCTCAGCCTGTTCCAGCAGTTCGGGGAGCCGTCGCAGGGCACGTCGTTTGGCTTCCGCCGCCTGTTGGCGCAGCCCCTCCCCGTGTTCTGTGCCATAGGCATACATCGCCGCTTCCCGGTTATTGAAGGCAGCCTGCGTACCCCGCTTGACGGCTGCGGTCAATTGCGGATCGGTGATGGCAATTTCGGCAACGGGAACGAAGTTATTAGCGTTAAGCTTCATGACGCGGCAGTCCTTCCGCTAATACGTCGGCTAGATGCCTCACCCGTTTGGATTTGTTGTGTTTTTGCAATCCCCCGTTCATGTGTGTCAGGCAGCTTGCATCACCTGTAACAATGGTATCTCCCGGATTGTCCTCAATAGTCGCCATTTTGTTTTGCAGCATGGCATTGCTGATGGCAGCCATTTTGATGCTGAACAGACCGCCAAACCCACAGCACACATCGGACTCGGCCAGATCAATGATCTCCGCGTTTTCGACATGTTCCAGAAGGGTTCTCGCCTGCTCTTTTAGCCCCAGAAGACGCAGCCCATGACAGGCATCATGAAAGGCAAATGTCTGTGGAGTGGGCAAGGCCAGCTTCATATTTTCGATACCCAGCCCATCCACCAGATATTCGGAAAATTCCCACGTAATCAAGGCCATACGCTCTGCCTGAGCCAGCCATTCCGGTTCATCTTCGAACAGAGTAGGATATTCGTGGCGCACCATTGCCGCACAGGAACCGGATGGCGTCACAATGACCTCAGCGTCAGCGAAGGCCCGTAGAAATTGGCGGGCGACTTGACGGGCTTCATCTCGGTAACCTGAATTGAATCCGGGCTGACCGCAGCAGGTCTGCGCCATCGGGAAATCGACTTCAATCCCCAGATGTTCCAGAATGTCCACCACGGACATCCCGGTGTGGGGATAGAGCATGTCGATGATGCACGTCACAAACAGTGACACTTTTTTGCCTTTAGGTGAGGGGCGTTCGGGAAGGGACATTTATGACCTCTATACATCGAATATTTGACTAACGATACTGCCACATCTTGACCGTTACCGCAAAAACGCTTCCTGTAAGCCGCCATCCACGCTAAAAATTTGTCCGGTTGTCTTGCTAAATGCATCGGTGCTCAACAAATACGCGACTTCGGCCTGATCTTCGGGCGTGATCGGTTGTTTAGTGAGTGTGCGCCGGGCATAGAAGTTGGCGAGTTTGTCGCGAAGCGTGTCAGTATCCTCGCTCTTGTCAAAGACGATTTGATATTTGGTCAGCGAACTGATGACGCGCTCACGCGGAAACATGCTGCTGCCTTCAACAACGGTGGCAGGCGCAAGCCCATTGACCCTGACCAACGGCGCGAGTTCGATGGCAAGTTCGCGCACCAGATGGTTGGCAGCGGATTTACTGATGTCATAGGCAATCGAGCCGGGTTTGGACACGACTGCATTCACGCTGGTGGTGATAACCAGACTGCCGAGCAAACCCTGTGCCTCCCAGATGCGGCGGGCCTCATCGGCAACAATATATGCCCCCAGCACATTGACATCGAAGGTGAAGCGGAACTTCTCATCAGAAACATGACCGCTCGTGTCGGGTGGAACAAATACCCCGGCGGTGACAATGATGTTGTCAATGCCGCCATAGGCCAGCAATATCTGGTCGTAGAGATGTCGAACACTGTCCCGGTCGGTAATGTCGGCTTGCAGGGCAATCGCCGGGCCACACGCCGAAATACCGCTGCCAGCCACGCCAATGCCCATCCCGTAAATCCCGGTGAGTTCATCCGCCGTTGCTTGCGCCCTCACGAGATCGAGATCAACGCAGACAACATGCGCCCCTTCACGAGCGACCCGGTGTGCAACCGTTTTGCCAATGCCGCTGCCTGCGCCAATAACGACAACGACATTCCTAGCCAGCGACGCCTCCGGGGGCATCCGGCGCAATTTAGCCTCTTCCAGCAGCCAGTATTCAATATCGAAGGCTTCCTGACGGGGCAGCGCTACATAATCACCAACGGCTTCCGCTCCTTCTATAACCGCTACTGCGTTGTTGTAGAATTCTGCTGTCACACGCGATTCACTTTTGTTTTTCCCAAACGCGATCATGCCAATACCGGGGATCAACATCACGGTCGGATTGGGGTCACGCATTGGCGGCGAATCGGGATGCTTGCAGTTTTCATAATAGGCAGCATAATCTTTGCGATACTGCTCCAATCCGGGCTGAAGTTTTGTTATCAAGTCGGCAGCAGATTCTTCTTGTGGATTCCAGTCAACATATAAAGGCTTGATTTTCGTCCGCAAAAAGTGATCGGGGCATGATGTACCCAACTCAGCCAATCTCTCGGCATCATAACTGTTCACAAAGCGCAAAATCGCATCGCGAGTGTCGACAGTGGCGATAAAACGATTATTCCGCGAGACCAGTCCGCGCAGTTCTGGCAAAACTTCATAGAGAACTTGATTTCGACCTCCCTCTGACAAGGACTCATACTTGGCCCCATCAAAGGTGGCATCACCCTTATCATGTTCTGGGAGATAACGCGCTGCTTTTTCAATCAGCGTTAACGATAGCTCGTAGCATTCTTTATCGTCATCAGCCCAATTAATCAGTCCATGCCCGCCGAGAATGATGCCTTTGATGCCGGGATTGGCTTCAATGGTATGTTGCAGCAGCAATCCCAGATCAAAGCCGGGGCGCTGCCAGTCCACCCACACCACATCATTCCCGTAAATTTCACGGGTAAGCGCCTTGCCATTGCTGCACGCGGCAATCGCAATCACGGCATTGGGATGGGTGTGGTCCACGTGTTTGTAGGGAACAAAGGCATGGAGCGGCGTATCAATCGACGAGGCACGCGGATTGAGATTGAAGACCGTGTGCGGATACATGCCCACCATCTCGTCCTCTATCTCGGACTTTACCCCTTTCTCGTCGGCACTTTCATAAATATCGCGCAAAGCCAGCAGCTTATCCATGTAGAGCGAGGCGAAATTGGCGCGTTTCGATGTGCGCAGGTCTCCGCCAGAACCTTTAACCCACAGCACTTCGACATCCTCCCCGGTTAAGGGGTCAGTCATCATGATTTTCGATGAGGTATTGCCACCGCCTGTGTTCGTAATGCGCTGGTCATCTCCTAAAATGTTGGAGCGATAAACCAGCCGTTCAACGGGATCGAGCTTGTCAGCGAAGTCATCATCCCATAAATAGTTGACGTGTTGGTACTGCATGTACACTTCCTTTACTCAGGTTAGTCGTTGTCTAAAGGGTGGTGGTAACGCTTTGACTGAATACAGTGGTTTAGCTGGCGGACGCCATAGATGGCGTCCCTACGGGAATCATGGCTAGTCGTAGGGACAGCATCCATGCTGTCCGACGTTCTCTCATCAGTCAAAAATTCACCACTACCGTCTAAAGTTGTGTTTGGTAGATTGAGGTAGCGGACGCCCCGTTGGGCGTCCCTACGAACCCCGAATCGTGTGTAGGGACGCCATGCATGGCGTCCGCCAGGCCAGTCTCCATAAAATCATTCATCTGTTAATATCTCACCACTACCGTTTTGTTTAGTATCGGGCTGGTAGGTATGCGTAAACGGCATGTCGGCGATAAGCTGGCGGGCCTCTGCAACACTTGAAAGGTCGCCGAGTGCGATAAACTGCACAATGGCATTGCCCAGCACGGTTGCTTCAACCGGCCCGGTGATGACCGGAGTGCCCGTTGCATCAGCCGTCAACTGATTGAGAAGGGTATTCTGTGTGCCTCCCCCCACAATATGGATCACATCTACCCTCTGCCCCGAAATTTCGGCTAAGTCCCGCAGCACGTTCCGATATTTGAGGGCGAGACTATCCAGCACACAGCGCACAATTTCACCATGCGTTTCTGGGACGGGTTGATGGTTCTCATTGCACCAATCCCGGACATGACCGGGGTGATCGCCGGGTGTCAAGAAGCGCGAATCATCAACATCAATAATGTATGCCAGCGGCGAGGCAGACTCGGCTAACGTGACCAATTCACTATAACTGTACTCATATCCCTGTGCTGCCCACGCCGCACGGCATTGCTGAAGAATCCACAATCCCATCACATTTTTGAGGAGCCGGAAGGTATTTTCGACACCGCCCTCATTGGTGAGATTGGCTTCAAATGAAGCATCGTTAATCACGGGTTCCCGGAGTTCTAAACCAACCAGACTCCACGTTCCGCTGCTGATATAGGCAAAATCGGCGGTCACGGTCGGGACGGCAGCCACCGCGCAAGCCGTATCATGCGCCGCCGGTGCAATCACCGGGATTCCATCGTACTCACCGAGACGAGTGCCGGGGTTCACGACATCGGGAAAGATTCTGGTGGGAATCCCTAATTTATACAACATATCCAGCGTCCACTGCCGGATGCGCGGATTCAACATCTGCGTTGTCGTCGCATTGGTAAATTCACAAACCGCCTCGCCTGTCAGCCAGTAGTTGATAAGGTCGGGAATGGTGAGAAAGCGGTGTGCCAGGTCCAACTGCGGCGAGTCTGATTCCACGAGGCTCATCAACTGGTACAAAGAATTGATTTGTATAAACTGGATGCCGGTTTGTTCAAAAATGGCGCGTTTGGGGATGTGCTGGAAAGCTACTTGCATCATCCCCTGTGTTCGTCCATCGCGGTAGGCGACGGGATTGGAAATCAACTTACCGTGTGCATCAAGCAGCCCGAAGTCAACGCCCCAGCCATCGACACCTATCGAAACAGGTGCATGTTTTTTCCCGACTTCAATGCCCTGCTGGATATTGTGCCATAGATAGAGGATGTCCCAATGGAGTGTGTTGTGCACCCGGACCATCGGATTCTCAAAGCGGTGGAGTTCTTCCAGTTGAAGCGAATGACCATCGAAATGAACAGCCATGACTCGCCCAGATTCCGCGCCAAGATCGACCGCCAGCACGGTTTTGAGTGCCATCTCGTCAACCTCGGCTTACCAGTATATCGCGTTCATAGGCTCGAATCTCATCCATAAAGCCCATGCCCACTGGCACGTCCTGCTGCATACAGTAATAATCCCACACTGCACCGAACGGCATCCCTCTGGTCGCTTCGAGTAGGGCCAGCCGCGCCGTGAAATCCCCGTAGTTTTCATACTGCCGCAATCGCTCACGGGGTTCGAGCAGCGCCAGCAAGAGTGCCCGCAGTGCATTCCGTGTGCCGATTACCCACGCCGCGATGCGGTTAATGCTGGCATCAAAGAAATCCAGCCCGATATGAACCCGATGCAGATAATCGCCGCGCACAATCTCCTGCATAATGGCCTGCAAATCGTCATTGAGTACAATCACGTGGTCGCTGTCCCAGCGCACACCCCGGCTCACATGCAGCAGGAGTTCATCTTTGTACATCAGCACCGAAGAGATTTTGTCGGCGATACTTTCAGTGGGGTGATAATGCCCCGAATCAAGGCACAACAGCACATTGTTGGCGATGGCGTAACCGAGATAAAATTCATGAGACCCCACGACATAACTTTCGGAACCAAGCCCAAACAGCTTGCTCTCGACGGCATCGAGATTGTGCTGCGGATTGAGTTTCTCGGCAAAGATGGCGTCGAGTGATGTTTTAAGGCGTTCGCGGGGCGATTTGCGGTCGGCGGGGGTATCTTTGTAGCCATCCGGTATCCACACATTCGTCACACACGGCGTCCTCAGTGCTTCGCCGAAATACGCCCCAATCCGGCGGCTGGCAGCGCAGTGGTCAATCCAATATTGCCGGATGGCTGGATCAGGATGGGCGAGGGTAAATCCACTGTCAGCCAGCGGGTGTGAAAAGCACGTTGGATTGAAATCAAGGCCATGATTATTTGCCTTTGCCCAATCAACCCATCCGGCAAAATGTTCGGGCTGGATGTCGATACGCTCAACTTTGCGGTCTGTTTCCAGATAAATTGCATGCAGATTGAGACGGTGGTTACCCGGAATCAAACTGTAAGCTTTATCCAGATCGTGACGCAGGTCGTCTACAGTGCGGGCTTTGCCGGGATAATTTCCGGTCGCCATGATGCCGCCGCTCAATCCATAGGCGGCATTTTCAAAACCACCGACATCATCGCCCTGCCAGCAGTGCATACTGATTGAGATTGTTTCCAATGTTTTTAAGGCTGCATCCGTATCAACGCCGACATCAGCATATCGCTCTTTTGCCAGCATATAAGCTTGTTCGAGATGCGCCTCAGAAGGTTGTCTGGTCATCAGATTAGTCCAGGTGAAAAACTTCTTCCAGTTCAACAAACATCGCGTCGGGATGTGCCCCTTCAGGAATTTCAAAATACGGACTCATAAGGTCCTGCCAGCGGGTATTAACGTTCGTCCGTGTCATAGCTTCCTGCGCGGCTTGCAGGGATTGCGGCGTCTCGAAATAGCCAAATAAGAGGCCGTCATCCCGCATAAACAGGGTGTAATTATGCCAGCCGCAGGCACTCAGGGCGTCCAGCATTTCAGGCCAAACATTTTTGTGATGTTCCTTATACTCATCAATAAGGTCTTCTTTTACCTTTAAAATAAACCCAACACGCCGCATGTTGACTTCCTCTATTGACTACACGCCATCCAATTGCCAGCAACCGCATCAATCAGGCAACGGACGCCATGTATGGCGTCCCTACGATTACCGGCGAGTTCCGTAGGGACGGGATATATCCCGTCCGCCACGCTAAGGTTCCATGCCAAAAAAGTATCATCCTGTCAAACATAAAATTGGTGTGCAGCAGGATTCCCCGGTGTTCAGAAAAATCCGCCCGCGTTTTGCCAGATGCTTGGTGTAGGGACGCCCAACGGGGCGTCCACCGGGCAAAAGACGCAGACCATTTTTGCAGAGACGGAAGTTTCCCAAAGAAGGAATCCTGCGCACGCTGGTTAGGCGTTAACCTGCATCCGATTCTTCGGTTGCTTCTTCTTCCATTTCGCCTTCTTCGTCGCCTTCACCTTCTTCCTCGTCCATCTCCTCCTCGTCCATCGCCCATTCGTCGATGTTTTCCTCAGTATAGACCGAGAACGGTCCCATCAGGACGCGCAGGGCATCTTCGCGAGTTGGATCGGCTTCAATGGTGTAGGTTCCCATACGACCTGCTTCAAAGGTCACGCCTTCTTCGGCTTCCATTGCGCCCGTTGCCAGCAAGTAGGTCACATAGTAGGTCAGATAACCAAGGTCGGTGAAACTCCACAATGCAAACTGCGGTGCGCAGCCAAGTTCGGTGAATTCCTGCATTTCGGCGGGCAGTCCAAGTCCACTCACCGCAATTTCACTACACAGACCTTCGTCAAACATTGCTTTAGCAGCGGCAGCAATACCCACCGTGGTTGGGGCCATAATGAGTTGAAGATCGGGATAGCTGTCAATCAGACCAAGCGCCTCATTGTAGCTGTCGTCGGGGTCGTCATTGCCGTACACAATGTCAACCAGTTCCAGAGCCTCATAGGTATCATCTTCCTCAAGAACCGTCTGAAGTGCTTCAATCCAGGCGTTCTGGTTGGAGGCATCCGGCGTTGCTGAAAGAATAGCAAATTCACCACCCTCTTCACCGAGGATGCTCAGCGCCATATCCGCCATTACCTGCCCGGTTTCGTCGAAATCAACCTGAGCGATGAAAAGTGCTTCACCTTCCGGCGCTACCGGCGAGTCCCACGTGACGACCGTAATACCGGCTTCCATTGCACTTTGGGTGGACGGGAGCAGTTGCTCGTAGTCGTTCGCCGAAATCATGATGGCATCGACTTCCTGCGTAATGGCCGATTCGATGATTTCAATCTGACCGGGGATGGCATTGTCCGGTGTCGGGGCGTTAAAGATCAATTCGCCCGGATTCTCCAGCTCTTCGTGGGCTTCCATTGCACCTTCATGGGCCTGATCGAACACAGCATTACCGAGGGTCTTTGGCAGCAGCACCATATTAAGTTCTTGACCGGGTTCGGCAACAATTGGGTCCCCATCCTGAGCGGACACGCCGGGCAGGATCACCGCAAGGATGACGGTAACGAGAATCAAAAAACGCAACTTGTTCATGAGTAAATCTCCTTATATTTCGCGAACATATAGACTAGTGTTTAAGCAGTTTCTGTTGATTCCCGTGCCTCCTTATTCTCTAAATCGAGCGTAAGATTATCGCCAGATAATGTGCGGGGCAGAAAACGCTGTATGGTCTGTGCCCAATTGGGGATTAAGACCGACAGAATCAGCAGCGCCCCGATCACGCTGGCGCGGGTATTATCATTAATATTCCGCAGCGACATGCCGTTGCGGAGATTGAGCACCACTAGCAGTGATAAACCAACACCCACCATTGTTCCCGTGCCGCCAAAAATACTGACGCCGCCCAGCAGCACAATCGTAATGATGTCGAGTTCAAACCCTTCAGCGGCATTGGCACGAATATTGCCCACACGGGCGGCATACATCAGTCCAGCAAAAGCGGCCATTAATGCCGACATCACAAAAATGGTCATCTTCACCTGCTTCACCCGCAAACCGGCATACTCAGCCCCTGCCCGGTTATTACCGATGACATAGATGTAACGACCAAAGTTAGTGAATTGGAGAATGCCAAGACTAATAAGATACAGAACGGCAAATACATATGTGGTGGCCTCAAATGCGCCAGAACTCAGGGCAAGCATATAAACTAGCACGGCAGCCAGTACCGTTATCAGCACAAGACCCACAGGACCGGGTTTTCTGAAGCGAAATGCAGCACCTTCTTCAACCGCCTGTCTGAGATTGGTGAACTGGTAGACCAGTGTCCCGATCAGAATCAGTCCGACCAGTACAAATAGCAGCGTCGGAATGGAAACGTACACATCATCGAGGGCAAAAGATGTAAACCACTCCGGGAAGTTGCCGACAGAACGGTCCTCCAGCAGAATACGCGCCGCACCGCGATAGGCAATCAAACCAGCGAGAGTGACCACCAGCGAAGGAATGTTCAGATAGGCCACAAAAAATCCGTTAGCCAGCCCGCAGGCCAGCCCGGCAAGCATGGCATACGAAATGGCTGACTCCAGTGATGCCCCTTTTTCAAATTCGTAGGCAAGCACCGATGCCGACAAACCCATCACCGAGGCAACCGACAGGTCGATTTCGCCGTTGATGATAACGAGAGCCATCACCAGCACCACAAACGCTTTTTCAATGGACAGATGAAAAATGTTGGCGAGATTGTCGATGTTGAAGTAGTGCTCAGACAGGCTTATATTGATGAACACCGCTGCGCACAGGATAACGAACAGCAGGGTCTCCCAGCGTCTTAACCAGGGATAGCGTTCGAGTAACTTCATATCGACTGTACCTTTTGAACGCTGCTGGCCCGTCGCAGTTCTGTTCGAGACCACAGCGCACGCAGCCAGCCCATAATAAATGTATCAATCAGCACCGCGACCATAATGAATGCCCCCAGCAGCGCATCCTTCCAGAACTCGTTGATCTGCATACGGATCAGGCTTAGCTCAATCGTGCTGATCAAAATCACGCCAATGAACGCGCCGAACACCGTTCCCGACCCGCCAAAAATGTTCACGCCACCCACCACAACAGCAGCAACCACTTGCAGTTCCAATCCGCGAGCTGCATCGGTAGTGATCGTCCCAATCCGGGCCAGATACATAAACCCACCAAGTCCCGACAATGCCCCGCTGATGACAAAGGCGAGCATTATCATACGCCGCGAGGGTATGCCTGCCAGCTCGGCGGCCTCTGGGCTGGAGCCAATAGCATACAGGCGTCGTCCGAAGATGGTATACAGCAGAACCACCTGAAAAACGAGCATCACTCCGATGGCAATGGCAGGCAGCGGGCGCAAATCTAATCCGAAGTTTTCATATAACACTTCACTGGGCAGGGTTTTGATCCAATCGGGCAGTTGACGAAATTGAATAGACTGTGAGCCGGAATACTCGACCAGCAGCCCTCGATAGATAGCCAGCGTTCCCAACGTCACGACAATGGATGGAACACGCCCGTAAGCGACAATGAGACCGTTGACCAGTCCCATCGTGGCCCCGACGCCAACCGCGATGGCGACCGCCGTTTCCAGATCAATGTTCGGATTTTTGCTCAACTGATCACCCAGATAAAACGCAGTGAAACCGACAATTGAACCGACGGAAAGGTCGATGTTGCGGGTGAGCACCACCAGAGTTTGCCCGACGGCGATCACCGCAATCAGGGCCACCTGAGTGGCAATGCGGTTGTACATGCGGGCCGTGTAGTAATCTTCGATTTCGCGTCCGAAAAAGTAGATCACGGCAGCTAAAATCAGCAGCAAACTGATCTCGCGTAACTGCTGTACGCGAATGAAATAGCGCACCCTACGCATGATCACGCTCCATCTCAAGCTGCCCCATCGCCGCTCCCATAATCTGCTCCTGATCGGCGGTGGCTCGGTCAAAAATACCCATCTGTCGGCCTTCGCGTATCACCACAATCCGGTCGCTCATCGCCAGCACTTCTGGCAGATCGGAGGAAATGAGCATAATTGCTATGCCCTGCTTCGCGAGTTGATCGATGAGACGATGGACTTCTTCTTTGGCCCCGACATCGATACCCCGTGTTGGTTCGTCAAGGATCAACACGCGGGGTACGGTGTTCAGCCACTTGCTCAAAACAACTTTTTGCTGGTTGCCGCCGGAGAGTTTGCGAACCGGCAGATCAATCGAAGGTGTTCGGATGGAGAGTTTTTCACGGTAATCTTGCGCTGTCTGTCGCTCTTTTTCGTTCTGGACAATACCGAGCGCATTGGCGTAATCCTGCATGATTGGCAGCGTGATATTTGCGGCAATCGACATAGGCAGAACTAAACCGTGCTGGCGGCGATCTTCGGGAAGATAGGCAATCCTCATCTTGATAGCCTGACGCGGTGACTGAATATTTACCGGCTTATTGTCGAAATAAATCTGGCCGTCGTGCGCAGGTTCAATACCAAAAGTGGCAAGGGCAATATCGGTACGCCCGGACCCAATAAGCCCGGCAAAGCCAAGTACCTCACCAGCGTGGAGGTCAAATGATATACCTTCAAATTTTCCGCGATGACTCAAATCGCGCACAGACAGGACGACATTTTCGACTTCACTCGGCTGTCGCTGGAAAACTTTGCCCATTGGACGGCCCACCATATCTCGAATGGCATCTTCGCGGGTTACTTCATGGGTGGGTCGCGAAGAAATCAACTCGCCGTCACGAAAAATAGTGATGCGGTCTGCGATTTCAAAGACCTCTTCCAGACGATGGCTGATGAATAGCACCGCCACCCCTTCGGCCCGCAAATTCCGCACAATTTTGAAAAGCTGCGTCACTTCGTGGGCAGAGAGCGATGCAGTTGGTTCGTCCATAATCAAAACGCGGACATCCATCGAGATGGCTTTGGCAATTTCAACCGTTTGCTGAGCAGCCAGTGGCAAACCTCGTGCCTGAGCGCGGACATCAAGATCAACATCCAGACGCTTCAGAACTTTTTTCGCATCCCGGTACATCTTGCCCCAATTGACCAGAAAGCCGCGCCGACGGTGGCTGATGAAGATATTCTCAGCAATATTCAAATCGGGAAAAACGAGCGGTTCTTGATAGATTGCCGCGATGCCGTGCGCTTGCGCTTGAGCCGAACTGTGCAGGCGCGTGGGGTTACCGTTGATAATGATGTCCCCGGAGTCAGGCTGATAAATCCCCGTCATGATCTTTATCAGGGTGGATTTGCCCGCGCCGTTTTCACCAACGAGCGCATGAACTTCGCCGGGATACAGGCTCATCGAGACATTGCTGAGGGCAACAGTCGCGCCAAAAGATTTGGAGATGTTGTGCATCTGCAAGACGGGCTGCGGTAAAGAATCCATTATCCAGGCCAATTCAAAATAAAAGTCGTTGATTGCGCAGAGAATAACATGCAAATTTATAGATTGCAAACAATTTCCACAATTTTCGAGAAAAATCCGTAAAAAACTGCAATTTTTGCGAGAATAATCTACAATTAGGGAGTATCTGATGGGAATATATATCGGGTATACTGACTTTTGCCGGTAAATAAGGCTTAGACGGAATCACGTCAAAATATGCAGAAATCAGCCAGTGCCTATGAACGCCATCAAATTATCATTCAACTCATTCAAGAGTTTTCCAGTGTGCGGGTTACGGATCTTGCCGAACAGTTAAATGTCTCAGAAAGCACCATTCGCAACGATCTGGAAGCGCTGGACGAGCAGGGTTATCTGGTCCGGATTCATGGTGGCGCAATTGCCAGAGCGGACGCAGTAAAGAAACCCGCTGGCGAGGAGTATCTTAGCCCGAAAGCACTTAATCACGCGGATGAAAAGCGCTGGATTGCAAGGTGGGCCGCCGGGATGGTCGAAGATGGCGATGTCATTATGCTGGACGCCAGCACAACCGTGCTGCACATTGCCCCGTTTCTGGCCGACCGGCGCAATCTCTCCGTTTTTACCAATGGGATTGATGTGGCGCGGGTGCTCGC
>JAKEEQ010000315.1 GCA_022616515.1 Chloroflexota bacterium
AAGGTTGGTGTCGGGAAGCCGGGTGGACGGTCTGTGGGTGTGGGTCGTTGCTGCGGGAGTGGAAAATCGGTAACGATAACTGTGGCGGCGGCAGTGGCAGTCACTCTGCGCGGTGTGCTGGTGGGCAAGCGGGTTGAGGTAGGGCGTGGTGTGCTGGATGGTAATGGCGTTGCAGTATGAATAGGCGTTATGATGCGCGGTGTAGCTGTGCGAGAAGCGGTGGCGGTAGGAGGCACGGCTGTTTCGGTCGCCGTTGCTGTGTGGGTTGAGGTCGCGGATGGCGTAACGGTGTCAGTCAGAGTGGGTCGGGGCGTATCGGTGTCCGTGGCCGTCGGTTCATTGGTCGGAGTGCGCGTTGATGTAGGTTCAGGCGTGTCCGTATCGGTTGGTGTAAAGGTGGGGGTATTCGTAAACGTCGCGGTTGGTGTGTCGGTCGCGGTTGGCGTTGATGTTCCCGTCAGCGTATTGGTAACAGATGGTGTAACGGTGAAGGTGGTCGTGACAGAAGGGGTATCCGTTGGTGTGGAGGTGATACTGGGCGTAGCGGTGGGGGTACTGGTGGCGGTATCGGTAAAGGTCGCGGTTGGGGTATCTGTCCACAGGTCGGCAACCTGGGTCTCGTTTAGCGTCTCCGTGGGCCGGACAGTCGGTGTAGCCCGCCCATCAGCACCAACATCACAAGCAGCCAGCAGCATGATTCCAATCAAAAACAATAAATACAGTCTCATGTTTATCCCCTCCACGGTCGTATAATAAATGTAATGCTGGTGTGAGGGAACCGCAATATTAGAAGGATAATCGTTGGGAAAAAGACAACCCTCCTCAATACCGAGGAGGGTTGTGTGGCTAACTAATTACTCGCCACTCTCTGATCCGCTGTTAGCACCATCGCGTGATCGCGAATTCGGAGGCTCGACCACAGGTGTGCTCGGCTCTTCGGTCGGTGGAACGTCGGGAGCTGAAACAGTTGGTGGCGGGACGACCGTAGCATTCGGCGGAAGCGGTCGGTCAGATGGACGTTCGCCACCATCGCTGCCCGGAACAAAAGGCGCTACACCAACCACCAAGAAGGCATCCAGGCCGATTGGACCATCCTGACCAAATACTCGCACGGTGTGAACCCCTTCAGAAAGACCACCAACTACCACATTTCGCATTCCCTCAGCCTCAGTGGTTCTTACGGTTCTGACGGCAACCCCATCCACCTCAATAACCATCGTTGACAGGGAAGGGTGCATCACTACCGTGAAACCGACACGGTTCCCGGTCACGTTCAGTGCCAGGCTATCACCAATAGTCGTGCTATACATAAACGATCCGTTAGTAGCACTTTCGGTGATACGGGCATTCCAGACACCCGTCCGTACGACACGCGGATCATCGGCCTCAACCGTCATAAGACCGGCGGTATCGCCAATATCATCCGGGGCTGGTACCTGTGTGGGCACTGCACCGTCCTGTTGTGGAGGTGAAACGTCGATGGACGGCGGTCGTGGCGCGACATTTGGTGGTGCAGCATCTGGAACGTCAGGCAACACAGATACTTCACTACCCTGAAAGGTTGTTGCCGGATCAATGAACAACGTGAAGCGGACACTCCAGAAGCCCCAAACGCGATTGACGCGACCACGCACACGCCAGAAATAGCGTCCCACATCAAGTGGGGTATCCAATCTTAACTGAGTTGCACTTCCCACCGAGTTTTGACGAATATCAACCGTTCGCTCGGATGCAACTTTGTTATCAAACAAGAAAACACGATATCGATTAGCATCCGGGATAGCTGACCAACGGAACAGGGGTCTTGGAATAGTTAGTCTGGCTTGATGTGCAGGTAGTTCCGGGATAGGAATCTCCAGCGGACGGCATTTAACCGTACCAAGATTAACAGATTCCTCATCGCCGCTGGTTTCAGCTACCGTCAAATCATCCCACTTATCAGGACCGTTAATCTGGAAGACACCCAGTGTATTATACGTCTTGGGGACGTTAATTGAAGGACTGGACGCAGAGACTCTAAAGGGTGCTTGACCGCTGAATATTCTTACCAGCATATTGGGGTGGTCGCAGCTCACCGAGGCCAGAAGAGTATCACTTGGTGTTGGTGGGGGTGGCACTTCATCGTCAGAGTTAACGACGATTACATCCGCCGGATTTAGCCCGTTATAATTTGTATCTGACGAACTGGTGATATTTGACCGGACAAAATAAATGATATCGCCGTCCGCTTCTAGATCATCTTTTCCTGTTACAGTGATGTTCTTCGGGAGATCCCAGTTTGATGGTCCAAAAGTGACCACGGTAGGAGATATATCACCTTCAGTGGCATCAGACGTGCTGAAAGAGACAAGTACAGTACTGGTCGGCTGTGTATTGAGAACAACGGTGAACTGGGCTGAACTACCTGTTTCAGATGTCTGTAATGACAGAGGTTCGATTGTGACACCGGGTTGTGCACCACTGGTTTCAACAGTCAATTCGTAATGAAAAAAACATAAGGCATCAAAGGAATTGTCGTTACGAATTTCAAGAATCCAAGTACCGACTGGACTTTCGCCGTCCATTGCAGACAACGGTTCTTCTGGCTTGAAAGTACCGGTTATAGGCAAACTATTATTTGTATCACCAACCGTAAAAGTGGCCTCATCATCGAACGTAACTTCCGCCTGAGGAGCAGGTTCATCATTAGTGTAAGTCACATCTGGAATGACTAAAAACACTGCAGTACTTTGAGGACTGGTCAATTTCAGGCTGATTTCGCTAGCAAAACTAAAACCCGTGCCCGGGGCAGCACAGTTTAAACCATCAATTTTGTGAAACAACACCTTGATATTGACATCAGTAACTGTGGCCCCCAGCGGAATCTCACCGGGTGCAATGCTAACTGTGCGCTCGATGGCAGTTTGAAAGCCAGGGTCATTTGATACTTGTCCGTCAATGGAATTTGATTTGATCACCAAAGCTGCCTCGGCGGGCCAAGCAACTGCCAGGCACAGCACCAGCACGGACAGCGTTACAATTAGTCGTCTCAATTTCATGCGTTTCTCCCTAAAGATCGAAACTGCGGGTTACTGAATATTATAGACTTAATTTAGTGTAAAGAAACTTGTTTTGACAATCTCAACAACATTTTACTCTTTTTTAACAACTGTGACGACCGCGTTAAACTAGACCTTAATGGTATCGTAGGATAATCATAGGAAGCCTTATGAAAATTGTATATCTATACGAACACGGCCCGGCTGTTAACTTGAAATACATGACGGATGCACCTGTTCCCGAACCCGGACCTAATGAAGTCCGCGTAAAAGTCGAGGCCGCCGCCATGAATCGCCTCGACATCTGGGTGCGTAATGGATGGAAGGGGCTGGAACTGCCCATGCCGCACATCCTGGGCGCTGATGCTGCCGGAATTGTTGACGCGGTTGGTGAAGGCGTTGAGGGCTGGTCGGCGGGCGATAGGGTTGCCGTGAATCCCGGCATCGTTGATTGCGGCGGCTGCGAATGGTGTGAGCGTGGACTCGACAACTATTGTAACAATTATCACATCATGGGCGAAACAACGACCGGCACATACGCTGGGTACATAGTCGTTCCAGCACGTAATCTGTTGGCATTGCCCGAGTATGTCAGTTTTGCAGAAGCGGCGGCGGCAGGACTGGTGTTCCTGACGGCGTGGCACAGCCTGATTGTTCGTGGCAAGCTCAGGACCGGAGAAAGTGTACTGGTGGTCGGTGCGAGTGGTGGAGTCAATACGGCCTCCATTCAAATTGCTAAGCTGACCGGCTGTGCGGTGTATGTGGTGGGCAGCAGCGATGAAAAACTTGAGGAGGCGAGGGCTATCGGTGCTGATCACCTTATAAACCGCAACGCCCTCGACGATGGCAACTGGAGCAAATCCGTTTACAAAATGACAGACAAGCGGCTTGTTGATGTTGTGGTGGACAATGTGGGTGCGCCGACCATGATGATGAGCATTCGCTCAACCAGACCCGGCGGGCGCGTCCTCACGGTGGGCAATACAGGCGGCCCCAGGATGGAAATTGATAACCGCCATCTCTTCTTCCGCCATGTCAGCATTATCGGCTCGACAATGGGTACGAGTGCTGACTACAAGGATGTCATGCGGCTGGTTTTTGCGGGCAAACTCAAAGGTGTTGTGGGTGCAGAGTATCCTCTCGAAGATGCAGTCGAAGCACACCGGGCAATGGAAAGTGGCGATGTGTTCGGGAAAATCGTGTTGAAACCGTAGCGATCTTTCTATATGAAAAGGAATACCTGAGTAAACGGCGGAGTTTATTCAGGTGGTCCTTGTTAAATCACATGATAGCCAGAGGTGGGAGGACACATACCTAATGGTTGTGCCCCACCCGTTTATCCAGTGCTTCTGTCTGGATTTCCGGTTCCACTGACAGGTCCTCGACCACGACAAACTGGCCCATCATCCCGTGATCTTCATGTTCCAGAATATGACAGTGGAACATATACGCTACGTGGGGATTGGCGTAGTCCTTAAACTCTATCATAATCCGTACCGTTTCATCCGAATTGACAATTACCGTATCTTTCCAACCCTGTTCGTATGCGGGTGGCGGCTCTCCGTTGCGCTCAAGGACCAGAAACTGTACGTCATGTACATGAAAGGGATGGTGAAAGGGCATACGATTGGTAATTTCCCAAATTTCTTTCGTACCCACTAACGCCACTTCATCAATGCGGTCGAGTGCCATCTTCTTACCGTTGATGGTATTTGGGCCAAGGCGAAATGTCCGAGTTTGCACAGCTTCATTCTCATCCCAACGCTCGATTGTATTCAATCGTTCGGGCATGACGAAATTACTGTCTATGGTAGGTTGGGGGCGCAGCTCAAGGATTTTGTAGATTTCCTCTTCATCGCGCTGTGTACCAGTTACCCGTTCAAAAAATCGCGTAATTCGATCTTTGTCGGTTGGGATCGCGTAACTCATCAGCGTTACTGTCTCCAAATCCGACATATCGACCAGAATTTCAGCCCGTTCACCCACGGCCAGCATCATGCGGGTGCGAGACAGTGGACGTTCAAGAAAGCCGCCATCCGACGCGATTTGATAAAACTCCCGCCCATCACTGAATCCAAAGTTGTAACGCCGTGCATTTGAGCCGTTCACAATACGCAGCCGGATCATTTTGCCCGGTACTTCGACATAGGGCGCGTAGGTGCCATTTACGAGGATGGTATCACCTAACATACCTGTATGCCCGTAAAAGTCTGTTTGGTTGGCATCGTAGACAAACTGCCCGTCATCATCAAACTCGCGGTCCTGAATAATCAACGGTATGTCATCCACCCCATATTCATCGGGCAGATTGAGACTTGCTGAATTTTCATCATCCAGAATGAACAGTCCGGCCAATCCCTCATAAACATGCGGCCCTGTCTTGCCCATCAAATGGGGATGATACCACAGGGTTGCCGCTTGCTGGCGGATTTCCCAGTAAGGTGTCCATGTTTCGTCCGGTTCGATAATTTGGTGCACGCCATCCATCGCGGCGGGCAGGTGCATCCCGTGCCAGTGAATGGTGGTTCGCTCGTTGAGTTCGCTCGTTACGCGGATTTCCACGTCATCACCTTTGGTCGCGCGAATGGTTGGCATCAAATACGAGCCATTTGCGCCCATTGTTTCGGTTTGAACGCCCTCGAAAAACTCGGTATCGCCCTCCTGAAGGGTCAGATGAAACACTTTCTTGCCGTCTTCCTCGGTAAAGTCCAACAGCGGCGGTATCTTCAAGGCGTGCTCAAACTCAACGTCTTCGTTGACATATTCGGGTTCGGCATTACCTTCATACCACAGTGCGAATAGCACCAGCGCACCACAACTGAGTACCAGCACACCAATTCCAATCAGCGCAAATTTACCTAATTTCCTGAGCATCTCTCTATCCTTTACCATTGGGCCTCACACACGACACAAAACATCTGGCAGGCATCATGCACTGCTCGGAGATGGCCCCTTATTGTGATAACTTTCAGTAGTTGGATTCTTGATGTAAAGGAATATTATTTGATGATTGCACACTTCTACTTCCTGATACGAGTGAACACCAGAAAAGTTTCAGAGTTGGAATCCGGCGCGAAAACGCTATGATTGGTAACGTGAATGTGCCCAAACGATGGGAAGGTTGGATGGCAATAGAACTTTATAACACGATGACCGGGCAGAAAGAACCACTCGAAACAATTGAACCGGGCGTGGTCAAGATGTATCTGTGTGGCCCAACGGTGTACAGCGACGCACATGTTGGACATGCCCGGTCAGCCATGGAATTTGACATTATCCGGCGCTATCTGGAATATCGTGGTTATGATGTGCAGTTTGTAATGAATTATACCGATGTTGACGACAAGATCATCAATCGCGCTAATGAAGAAGGCGCAGACCCTATCAAACTTGCGGAGTGGTATATTGACCAGTACAGTCAGCATCTCGCCGACCTGAATATCAAATCAGCTACCCAATACCCGCGTGTGACACAGCTTATCTCTGAAATCATCGCGTTTATTCAAGCGCTGGTTGACAACAACTATGCCTATGAATTGAACGGAAGTGTCTATTTTCGGGTAGCGAAAGATGACGATTATGGTAAGCTGTCCAACCGTTCACTGAACGAGGCCCGCAGCGGTACCCGTGCGATTGTGGATGATGACAAAGAGGACGAGGCAGATTTTGCGCTCTGGAAGGCAGCCAAACCCGGAGAACTGTCGTGGGAAAGCCCGTGGGGTCCGGGTCGTCCGGGCTGGCATATTGAATGCTCGGTGATGTGCCGTGAACTGCTCGGTGATCAGATTGACATTCACGGCGGCGGCAACGACCTGATTTTTCCTCATCACGAAAACGAAATTGCGCAGACGGAATCCTTGACCGGCAAACCCTTTGCCCGCTACTGGGTCCATAATGGGATGCTGCAACTGGAAGGTGAGAAAATGTCCAAATCCATCGGTAACGTTTTCTCCATTCATAACTTTCTGGAACGGTATGATGGTGATGTGTTCAGAATACTGGTGCTGAACAGTGGTTACCGCGGTCCGTTGATGTACAATATTGAGGTGGTTGAACAAAGTAAGGCGCGGCTGGACAGGATATTCTCGGCGCTGAAGCCTGCTCGACCCGATGCAACTGGTGCTCCAGACACGATCCTACAGGCACTGAACGAACAAATTGAAGTAACTGGAGAAAATTTCATCGCGGCAATGGACGATGACTTCAATTCAGCAGGCGCAATGGGCCACCTGTTTGATCTGGTTAAGCAAATCAACACCGCCCGTGACAATGGTGCAACGGACGGTGAACTTAAACACGCTCAAATGACCCTGCGTGAATTAGCGGGTGTTTTAGGACTGCGTTTGCAAGAGAGCATCATTGAGAGTTCGGCTGAGCCGTTTATTGAATTGCTGGTGGATATTCGCCAGGAACTTCGCCAGCAAAAACTGTGGGCATTATCTGATAAGATTCGCGACCAACTGGCGGAACAGGGCGTCGTTATCGAAGATAGTGCCGGAGACTCGTCGTGGCACTGGTCCAGGTGATGAGGTTCTATGTGGATAACAATAGTTGTGTACAACAAGGGGGTGCTGGCGGGCACATCTGATAAAAAATGAACAGGTAACAGGATTGTTGGACGCCATTGATGGCGTCCCTACGATACCCTGCGATTCCCGTAGGGACACGGCACTGCCGTGTCCGCCAACTTGATATAATCATTTCTTATAGGAATTCTTAACCATATGGCAACTCATCAAAATAGTCTTGAATGGCGAGCTTCTGTGCGTGAAATACGGAATCGCTTGAAAGTCCTCACCGAGCGTTATCCTATCATCGCCAATGTGCTTATTATTGTGCTGTCCGCGCTGCTGGGCTATTTTATTCCCTATCTGGCGGCAGAACCCATTTTTAGAACCGAGTTTAACAACCCGGAGCAAAATTTTATTCTGATGCTGGCCCGTGCCGGATGGTACAGTATGTTTGCGCTGGGTTATGCACTGGTGTTCAGCATTCTTGGCCTACTGAATCTGGCGCACGGGGCCGTTTATATGGCAGGGGCTTTTGCCGGGCTGTGGATTACCGCGAATCAAGATTTGCCAATTGAGTATGCGCTCCCCGCCGGGATGCTGGCGGGCGGCCTGATTGGAATTCTGGTGGATTGGGTGGCGTTTTTGCCGCTGCGGGCCAGAAATGCACCGCGCACATCACAGCTTATCAGCAGCATCGGCGCGTCGATTTTTCTGGTCAACCTCGCCTTTATCCTGTTTATTGATCAATTTAATGCCCCGGTCAACCGCTTTCCAGCGGAGAAGGTGAATTCCATCCGGGCATTTCAGGGCACAGTGCCTATCGAGAGGATTGAGGTGTTCGGATTGACACTAATTGATCAACTGGATTATACCGTCTTCCCGATGCAGGTCACGATGTTCGTGGTGGCGATAGTGATGCTCATTTTTCTGCAATTTGTCATTGCCCACAGCAAGATTGGCAAGGCGATGCGGGTGGTGGCCTATAATCCCAAAGTGGCGCAGCTTCTGGGCATCAACGTCAGTCTGATATTTGCGGTTACGTTCTTTTTGTCGGGGGCATTTGCGGGTGCGGCGGGCGTCTTACAGGGCATGTTCCGGGTGGTCGGGCCATTTATGGGCAGTGAGGTAGGCTTAATCGGCCTGACGGTGATTGTGCTGGGCGGAATGCGCAGTATTCCGGGTGCAGTAGTTGGCTCGTTCATCATCGCCAATCTACAAATTGCTACGATTGCGATGGGTTATAGCTGGCTGGAAGAAGCAGTGGTTTTCCTCGCGTTATTTTTGATGTTACTTATTCGCCCACAGGGCATCCTTGGTGAGCCTCTACAGGATCGCGCTTAATGGAATTTATCTTTGATTTACTGACCCCGTATGGCATTACCGAGAATACATTTCAGAACATGTTGATTGCGGCCATCCTGGGTATCAGCATTTACATCACGCTGTATGCCGGGCTGTTTTCGCTGGCAAATGCGGGTTTCATGGCTACCGGCGCATATGTCAGTGTGATCTTAACCACACGCTATGAATGGGATTTTTTGCTGGCGGTCGGCGCGGGCATAATCGCCGCCGGACTCATTTCGGCGATTATCAGCGTGCCTGTGTTACGGCTGAGTGATATTTATCTGGCAATTGCCACAATTGGCTTTGGTGAGATTCTAGTTGTTCTGTTACGGAATTTTGACCGCATCTATGAGCTTATCGTCAACAAGGAAGAAACGATTACGGGCGGGGCAACCGGCATCAAAGGCATTCCAGTGATTACCACCACGGAATATTTGCTGCTGTATCTGGGCATTGTGGTGTTCCTGATGGTCAGGCTGCATCGCTCACGGTTTGGAAGGGCACTGGTCGCCATCCGTCAAGATAATAAGGTGGCCGCCAATATGGGCATCAATGTGGTTTATTACCAGAACATGGCCTTTATTCTGGGGGCGATGATTGCGGGTGGTGCGGGGGCACTGCACGGGCATTTGAATCGTATCATCCTGCCAGAAAATTATGGCTTTGATCGTGCGGTTGATATTTTGACGTTTGCCGTGCTGGGCGGAACAACAACCATCATCGGCCCAATTGTTGGTGGTTTCATCATCGCCTATCTGCCGGAGATTTTGCGGCGTACCGATCTAGTTGGCCTACTCGGCGATATATTTGGCACAGATCTGGGTCGTTATCAGGCCAATGTGCGCGACATGACGGTTGGTATGATTTTGCTGGGCGTCATTGTTTTCCTGCCGCAAGGGATTGCCAGCCCGGCTATGTGGCGGCGGGTCGCCAATCGGATATGGAATCTATTCAACCCGGCGGAGAAGTCCGATGCTTGAGCTGCGCGAAGTCACGAAAAATTACGGCGGGCTGCGCTCATTGGATTCGGTCAATTTGCACGCAGAAGCAGAGATGATCACCGGGCTGATTGGCCCGAACGGAGCCGGGAAAACCACCATGATTAATTGTATCAGCGGGTTGGACCATCCGACATCAGGCGAGATTATCTTTGACGGTCATTCCATCGAACGCACCCCGGCACATCGCATCACTGGCTATGGGCTGGCGCGTACCTATCAGAATATACGCCTCTTTAACCAGATGTCGGTGCTGGAAAATCTGATTGTGGCCCAGCACAGCGACGGCAGAGCGACACTGGTGGAGGCGTTGTTTTTCCTGCCTTCCCATCTGCGCGAGTATCGCCAGCAGCGCGAACGAGCCTTTGAACTGCTGGAACGTTTTCATTTAATGAACGTAAAAGACGCTCCTGCGGGGAGTTTGCCCTATGGCGATCAACGTCGCCTTGAGATGGCGCGGGCACTGGCGACCAACCCGAAGATGATTCTACTGGATGAGCCAACGGCGGGCATGAATCCAATTGAGACACACGAATTGGGTGAGCACATCCTGCAAATGAAGGAGGATGGGCTGACCATCCTCGTCATTGAGCACGATATGTCGCTGATTTCGCAGGTGTGTGATGAGGTATATGTGTTGAATTTTGGCGTGATTATCGCCAATGACACGGTAGAAAATATCAAGCAGAATGAAGAGGTCATCGTGGCCTATTTAGGTCGCGAGGATTAATCCTTACCCAGACAGGCGATAAAGATAAGTACGGTTGCAGCGATGGAGGCGAGGGTGCGGACATTGTGCCAGCGCATCCACGGTGAACCCGGCCCCTGATATTCCTGACGTAGCCGGTCAGCTTCTTCCTCAGAGACTTGCTCCACATTGATTTCCGCGAGTTTTCTATT
>JAKEEQ010000025.1 GCA_022616515.1 Chloroflexota bacterium
GTCAAAGAACTCTGCGAAGGCAGTGGTCTGGAAACTGACGAAGCCAGCGTGCTAGACAAACTTCCTGCCGCTGCTGTCAAGATGGCACGGGTAACTCAAGTTATCAATGCGCTGTCAGCGCAAGATGTCGCACGTGCGCTTATCCAACAGGAGGGTGATGCCGCTATCGCTCACGCACGGTTGCAAGCGCTCCAGAAATTGCTCACTGAGGCCCAGCGTTAGTTGAAAGCGGATTAAAAAGGTTCGCGTGCGCGAACCTTTTGGAGATATGAATATGTCGAAACGAAATCGCAGCCCACCCTGAACAATGAAAAAGCCCACTTCACACAAGGCGGGTGGGCGGCGGGCGGTGGTACATTTTGAACTGGACACTCACAATGTATCACAACCTCCGTACTCCTGCAACTGATTTTTGAACTTTCGTCGTGTTTTTCTAACACGACCTTTATTCGACTTTGCTTGTTGTATGGAGGTTTTTGAGATGACACTTGATCTGGAGCATCTTCGCTCCCGTAATCCCATTGAGGAAGTAGTAGCAGAGAAATTTGCGTTGAAAAAGTCCGGCTCGCGCTTCATGGGTGTCGAGCATGACAGTTTAGTGGTCGTACCCAACACCGGTTTTTATTTTTGGAATTCGCGTGGCGAACAGGGCGATGTGTTTGATTTCGTCGGAAGGCACCTGCTGTCATTAGGGGTGTGGAATAATCGTGACGCTGTGCAGTTTATGGAAGTGGTACGCTATCTGGCACAGCGCGCTGGAATCACACTGGAAGAAAATATCAATTTTAAGAAATCGCCTGCATGGGCAGAACGGCAGCTTGTCCAGCGTTTGCATGACACCCTCTTGAATTCCCCTGATGCGCTCAAGTATGTCATCGAGAAGCGCGGTTGGCAGCTAACCACCATCAAGGCGGCACGACTGGGTTTTATGTCGCAGGATAAGCGTCCGCTGCTGGCGGACTTGAACCTGCCGGACAACTGGCGAACGGTGATTCAGAAGTTTCCACCCAACATGATCGTCTACATCCATACCGAACAGGGGCGGCTGACCTACCTCAGCGGACGCAGTATTGAAGGCAAAAAACACTATAACCCGTCCCGTGAAATCATTGGCGAACGCCAGCCGTACTACAATCATCTCTACAGTCCACAGGCAGAACAAGTGGTTATCGTCGAAGGTCAGGCGGATGCAATTACGTTTGCAGAATGGAACATTCCGGCGGTTGCCATCGGTGGGATGCAAGCAGCAGATTATCTGCTCAATCGGTTGAAAGCGCATTCGCGCCTGTTCGTCGCGCTGGACAATACCGACGATGCCCGCGCCAAAAGTCGCAGCCTTGCCCTGACGCTGAAGGGTGAAACCTATCTGCCAACGCTACCCGCCGACGTGAAAGATGTGAACGAGTGGCTGCAAAAAGGGGCAGCCGCCGAGGATGCGCGGGCGCTGCTCAACAAAGCTGAAAGCTGGCTGGCGGCTGAAGTGCAGAGCATCGCAGCATTAGAAGGACTGGCAAGGCAGGATGCCATCCGTGTGTTGTTCACCCATGCCGCCGGATTGGAAGATTTCGTGCTGGCGGAGTTTAAGACCCTGATGGCGAAGATCGGGGTGAATGGACGCGCCTTTAGCGAATTGTTCAAAGCGGCTCAATCCCACAAGGAGCAAGCAGAAGGAGAGGATATGCCCGAAGTGTTAAGCGACAGCATCCCGATTTTGTCCCCGGCGCTGGGTTTTCGACGCGACGTGGCAATGGTCACGGTGTCGGTGATTGAGCGCACCAAAGGGAATAAACTCAATACCCAGCCTTATCTTGTCACCAGCACCCGCGAACTGCGCCGTTTGTCGGATGAACAGATCATCACCATCAGCAATCAGGAAGTCGCCTTGAAAGTGATCCCCGATGGTTCCGAATTCCTGATGCGCTGGCGTTACAGTGATATTCGACGCTACCTGGACGGCGAAACTATCCAGCCTGGTGCGGTATTTGCTGCCATTCATGACCTGTTCAAGACTTACGTCGATTTCCGCTCCGACATCGAGAGCCGCCTGCTGACGCTGTGGACGATTGGAACGTACTTCTACACGATGTTCCCTGCTTATCCGTATCTGGCCTTGAACGGTCCGAAGAACAGCGGCAAAAGCACGGTGATGCGGGTTCTGCAGCCGCTGGCGTTCAACATGATTACCACCTCTGACCCTACCGGCCCGAGTATGTTTCGGTTGATCCACCAGACCAGCTGCACCGTTGGGATTGATGAAGCCGAACGCTATCACAACCCGAAAGACCCCGGAATGCAGCAAATCCGCCAACTGCTCAACAGCGGTTACAAACAGGGGATGCCAGCCATTCGAGTCACGGGCGATGATCTGAAACCGCAGGCATTTGATGTGTACTCACCCAAGATTCTGGCCGCCATCATGGGACTGGAGGACATTCTCGCCAGCCGCTGCATCGCTGTTCCTATGCGCCGCACTACCCGGAAGATGCCGTCATTTCCACCCGATTTTGATGGCGCTGCACTTCGCCACCAACTCTACACCCTCGCATTGACACACTTTCAAGTCGTATACACCAACTACTTCGAGCGTCCCGAACTGCACAAGCTCCACAACCGCTCTGGTGAATTATGGTCGCCGCTGGTCGCGCTGGCAGCGTTCTTTGAAGAGCAAGGTGGTGTGGTTGGACTGCTGGATGCGATCTCCAATGCTGCCGAATGGGATGAACAGATCAGCGAAGGCAAGTCGCTCAGTGAGCGTGAAGAAGCGGTCTTGCAAGCGCTGGAACTGCTCACCCGAAATGCAGATGAGGTCGTCTGGGTGAAAGGGGCAGATTTACGCGAGAAGATTCGTAGTCTAATGGGACAGTCTGTTGATGAGATGGGCAATGCCCAGTGGATTGGGCATGTGTTGAAGCGCTTGCAGCTTATAGACCATTCGCGGCGCAAACATCATGTCGGCGGCAAGCTCTACGCCATCGAGCGGCGCGAAGTGCTAGACATGATGCAAAGGTATGACGTGCCACCGATTGAAAACGGAACCCCCAAATAACCCGTCAAAGCGATCAAACCGGTCAACCAGTCAGCAGCACTGATTGGTTTGACTGGTTTGACGGGCCTGATCGGTTTTTCAGCGAATCAATTTGCATTTTACGGCATATACAAACGATCTCCATACTCATTTGTAGTGCGATTTCAACCCAGAACACTTGTCCTGATTTTAATTTCCCTTGATAATAGGTTTTAAAGTTGTAATGTTGAGCAGGGAGTTTGCCAGGCATGTTGAGTAAGCGTCAGCACCATATCCTTCGATTCATCTACCAGCACACCCTTGAAAATGGGTTTGCTCCAAGCATCCGTGAAATCAGCCTGGCGACAGGCATTACGTCAACCTCAGTCGTCAACTATAATTTGGAGCGATTGATCACCTGGGGGTATCTGGTGAAATCGCGGGGAAAATCACGGGCATTAGGGCTTACAGAGCGCGGATTGGCGTTATTTGAGCCAAATCAATCCGCAAAGGTGAAGCGGGTAAGCGAGAAATATACCGTCGATATGTTGTCGGATGCAAACCTGCCAGACAGTGACATCAGCCATCTGCACAAAGAAAATCTGCTGCTCAAAGCGGAAAATGAGCGTCTGCGCCATGAGAGCAAGAACCGGGTAGCTGCGCTCCAGCGCGAAGTGCTGTATCTGTCTCAGGAACTGCGTCAGCTTCAACAAAGTTCAGACCGTTATCCAGCATGAGTATCGTACATGGGCAAGAAGAAACCTGCCGGGCATTACTGTCGCATTTGTGGTCGCCGTCGCGCCAATGAGAAGTTTGGTGGGCGCGGTCATACCCTGCACATCTGCAAGGATTGCCAGCGCGAATTGAAACGCGAGGCGCGTCAAAAACGCAGAGAAGCTGAAACAGACACCATACTGCCAGAGCTAAAGGAAGACTTTATGGACATAGATGATGATGATCTGGAATGGATGTCTGACGAACCGTTACCCGCAGCATCAGCCAAAGACACCGGCAAAAAAGGTATCCCCTATGATGAACTGGATGCCAACATTGTCAATCTGGTACGGGCGCTTAATCGCTATCCGGGGGTGATGACCGTTGGCAGCTGCGGCGGGCATGAAATCATCACCAATCTCTCGCAGTGGCAGGCAGGAACGTGGTACGTGAAATTTACCTTGCCAGCAGGGAAATTCGGCTGGTATCTGCTTGAACATCTGGCATGGGTCGTTAACGAGGACTATCGGGGTTCTGGCAGGAACGTTATTTTGCTGCCCACCTCAGCGCCGCCGTACCTAAACACCGTCGGGCAATGTCTGCACTTTGTCATCGAAGGTTATGGTGGTGAGAACCCGGATGAACTTGCTGAATTTCTGGATGCCAC
>JAKEEQ010000026.1 GCA_022616515.1 Chloroflexota bacterium
CCCGGCTCAATCGTCTTGAATTTGACCTTATTCCTATCCAGCTTCACTTCGCGCCCTTATTATCTTAAAAGTGTCCCTCCGCCAGCCATTCATGGGGGAGACGGTGACGTGTGAAAGTTCCCTCCCCCATTTCTCCCCATTTATGGGGAGATGTCCGAAGGACAGAGGGGATGGGAGGGTTAGGGAGGGGTCAGAAAAGGTCAACTCCTGCGATACAATTTACATTTTGCGTTAAAAAGATAATTTTCACTTTTAACCAGTTTCTGGACGGTCTATGATGGCATCAGATGACCTGTTTATGACCTATCACTTCAGGAGAAGAAGCATGTACGAAGATTTTGCCCCCAAACTGGCAAAGATTATCACCGAATATTCGCAGCCCGTCAGTCATGGTGACTATGTTGTCATCATGGCGACTGTTGAATCGATCCCAATGGCACAGGCGCTTTACGAAGCCGTCCTAAAACGGGGTGGGCATCCGACGGTGGTCGGCGCAACACCCGGCCTCGGCGAATTATTTTTTACCTATGCCGATGAGCATCAGTTAACGTTTATTGATCCGGTCATGCGAACGGCGTATGAAAAAGCCGACATCATCTACACTGTCATGGCGAACGACAACACCAAGAAAATGGGTATGGTTGATCCCAACAAATTAGCCCTGTCCCAGAAAAGCCGCTCTGAAGTCTTTGAGACATTCATGAGCCGGATTGGTAGCGGTGAGTTGGGCTGGTGTGGATTCCCCTATCCCACCAACGCGGATGCTCAGGAAGCCGAGATGGGTTTGCTGGCCCGGACAAAATTTATCTACGAAGCCTGCAAGCTCGAACTTGAAGACCCGCTGGAACACTGGCGCAGCGTTCGCGCAGATCAGCAGCGGCTGGTTGATTTTCTCAATGACAAATCCGAAGCCCACATCAAAGGTCCCGGAATTGATCTGACCTTCAGTTTCAAGGACCGCCTGTGGGTCAACTGCTGGGGCGAGATGAACTTCCCGGATGGCGAAATCTACACCGGACCTGTTGAGGATTCGGTGAATGGTGTTGTCGAGTTCAACATGCGCACCGTTTACGGCGGGCGCGAAGTCAATGGCGTTCGTTTCGAGTTCGGAGATGGCGTTATCATTGATGCTACCGCACAGAAAAACGAAGAGTTTTTGTTAAGCCAGCTTGATATGGATGAAGGTGCACGGCGTCTGGGTGAGTTTGCCATTGGTACGAATTGGGACATCCAGCAGGTGACCGGCAACACGCTCTACGATGAGAAAATCGGTGGCTCCATTCACATGGCGGTCGGGCGCAGTATCCCCGAAACAAAGGGCGTCAATGTCAGCGGCATTCATTGGGATATGGTGCACGATATGAAAAATGGCGGTGAAATCTACATTGACGGCGAATTGTTCTATCGCGAAGGGCACTTTGTGGTTTAAACTCAACCTTCAAAGCCTTTTATCTGTATATGTACAGATAATTCCTCTAGAGGAGATAGAACTCATGTATGAAGATTTTGCACCGAAACTGGCCCGAGTCATCACCGAATATTCACAGCCAGTCCATCATAATGATCTCGTGTTGATCACCGCCAGCCAGGAGACCATTCCGCTGGTACAGGCGCTATATGAGGCGGTTTTGCGCCGGGGCGGTCACCCGTATGTCATCGGTGGTGTGCCCGGATTGGGTGATATTAAAATGCGTATTGCTGAAGAGCACCAGCTTACGCACGTCAATCCTATTCTGGACAAAATGATGGACGAGATGGACGTTTTTTACAACATCATGGCAAGTGATAATACCAAGTCCATGTCCAGTGTTCCCCCGGAAAAATCCGCGCTTATCCAGAAAGCCAATAAACCCATTTTCGAGAAATATTTTGAGCGGATAACCACAGGGGAACTGCGGTGGTGTATTATGCCGTGGCCTGCGCAGGCGGATGCGCAGGAAGCCGAAATGAGCCTGCTGGATTGGACGCAGTTCATTTACGAAGCCTGTAACCTTCATCTGGATGACCCAGTAGCGCACTGGATGAGTGTTCGCAATGAACAGGACCGTCTGGTGAACTATCTGGCGGACAAAAAAGAAGCGCACATTGTTGGTCCCGGCATCGACCTGAACTTCAAGTTCAATGATCGAGTGTGGATCAACTGCTCTGGCAGCGTGAACTTCCCGGATGGCGAAATCTTCACCGGACCGGTCGAAGATTCGGTGAACGGTCATGTCGATTTTAACATGCGTACCGTTTATGGCGGGCGTGAAGTGAATGGCGTTCGTTTCGAGTTTAAAGATGGCCTTATTGTTGATGCCAGCGCCAACAAAAATGAAGAATGGTTGATGACCCAGCTTGACCTGGATGAAGGTTCACGCCGTCTGGGTGAATTTGCTATCGGCACGAATTGGGAAATCCAGCATGTGACCGGCAACACGCTCTATGATGAGAAAATCGGCGGGACGATCCACATGGCAATCGGGCGCAGCATCCCCGAATCAAAGGGAACCAACATCAGCGCCGTTCATTGGGATATGGTGCACGACATGAAAGACGGTGGCGAAATCTATATTGATAACGAGCTGTTCTATCGCGCCGGAGAATTCATGGTGTAATGACGCACGCCCATTTTCGTAGGGACGCCCAACGGGAGTCCTTCGGAAATAACGATGATGGTAGCCCACTCGCCGAATGTGTAAAAGATCATTTGATGGCGATATAAGGGCACATCCAGTTTATGAATGAGGCCGGTACTTGCCGGTACGTGTGAGGGAATCCAATATTCGCTTAGACTCCCGCTGTGAGCGGGGGTAAGGGGGCTTTATGCTGAAACGTGCCGGAAATCTTTACCGGGAATATCCGCAGCAGTTCTGGCTGGTGATGGGGGCAACCTTTATCGACCGGCTGGGCGGAGCGCTGCTTTTTCCATTCTTTGCCCTGTTTTTGACAGACGCTTTTGATGTCGGGTTGACCGATGTCGGCGTGCTGTTCATGATTGTAACCGTTTTTGGAATCGTGGGCAGCGGGATTGGTGGGGCGCTATCGGACCGCTACGGGCGCAAGAAAATGATCCTGTTCGGGCTGGTGGTGAGTGCGACGACGAGCCTGTCGCTGTTGTTTGCCACCAACTTCAATCAGGTCTATTTTGTCGGTGTATTTGTCGGCTTTTTCTCATCGATTGCCGGGCCATCTCAGCAGGCCATTATTGCCGACATCCTGCCCGAAGAGCAGCACAATGAAGGCTATGCCATGTGGCGTGTGGTGGCAAATGTGGCGATAACATTTGGCCCCCTCATTGGGGGCATTCTGGCGGGATACTCGTATGCCTATCTGTTCATAATCGACGCCAGCACCAGCATTATCACTGCGATTATTCTGGCCTTCTTGCTGGAGGAAAGTGCGCCGGTGGCTAAGGTAGTAGAGGCAGACGTGACCGCCACAGGTGAAGACGTACCGAAGCCAACCTACGGCTATATGCCCATTCTGCGTGATACAGCCTTTCTCATTTTTGTCTTTTTGACCCTGCTGATGGTGCTGGCTTATACACAGATGTACCAGACCTTGCCTGTCTATTTGCGTGACCAGCATGGCATTCCACCGCGAGGCTATGGCTACATCTTGAGTATCAATGCCGCAATGGTTGTGCTGTTGCAATTCTGGACAACGCGCCGGATTAAGCACTGGTCGCCATTCTTGATAATGGCTGCCGGTTCAATCCTGTACGCGATAGGTTTTGCGATGTACGGATTTGTGTCTGGCATGGCGTTGTTTATTCTGGCGATGGTCATCATCACTGTTGGCGAGATGTTTACTGCCCCAACCGGGCAAACACTGGTCGCTAAGTTCGCGCCCGCCGATATGCGCGGTCGGTATATGGCGATCTATGGCTTTAGCTGGGCAATTCCGAGCGCGATGGGGCTGCTGGTAGCGGGCCTTCTGACAGATAACGTCCACCCGAATGCGATCTGGTATCTGTCGGGTGTGCTGGCTTTTATTGTCACGCTGGGCTTCCTTGCCATGCACCAGCCCGAGCGTGTGCCGCTGATTGGGCGCTATTTCAGGCCGTCCAATGTCCCTGACGAAGATGTTGCACCTGCAATGGCCGAACCAGCGTCGGCATGAGGGTGGTGGTAAGGCTTTGACTGGTACGGTGGTTGAGCTGCGGACGCCATACATGGCGTCCCTACGAACATTCACGATTCCCGTAGGGACAGCATATATGCTGTCCACTACCAGCATGAGAACTATTTAGCAGCATTTACTCAAAGGAGAGAAACCAATGTTTGAAGATATGGCCCCAAAACTTGCCCGGATCATGACGGAATATTCGGTGCCGGTCCAAAAAGGGGATTTCGCGGTTATTATGGCAGGTTCTGAAACAGAACCACTGGCGATGGCAATGCACGAAGCCGTCATGAGGCGTGGTGGTCATCCGTTTGTGTGGACATGGTTTCCTGATGTCGGTGAACAATTTTTCGTACTGGCAGAAGAACACCAGTTGCAATTTGCCAACCCGGTGGTTAAGAAACTGGTTGAAACGGTCGATGTTTACTACAGCATACGTGCCAACAACAATAACAAGGCGCTGGCACAGGTTGATCCGCAAAAACTCCAACTCAACCAGCAGTCTGGCAAGGAAATCAATGACATCTACCGGGAACGAGTCGCAACAGGGGAGATTCGCTGGTGCATTATGCCGTGGCCTACCCAGGCCGATGCTCAGCAGGCCGATATGGGTCATGTCGCGTGGAAAAAATTTATCTACGAAGCGTGCGCCCTGCATCTGGATGACCCGATAGAATACTGGGTGAATATGGGTAAGCGGCAAAGTCGACTCGTGGATTATCTCAACGAGAAGAGCGAGATGCACGTCAAAGGACCGGGTATTGACCTGCAATTGTGCATCAAGGGGCGCAAGTGGATAAATTCGCACGGCGCTAAAAACTTCCCCGACGGCGAAATTTTTACCGGACCCGTCGAGGATTCGGTGAATGGCTACGTAGAATTCAATTTCCCGACAGTTTACTTGAGCCGCGAAGTCTCCGGTGTCCGGCTGGAATATCGCGACGGCGTGGTGGTGGATGCAACCGCCGCAAAAGGCGAGGATTTCTTGCTGAGCCAACTTGATCTAGATGAAGATGCGCGAAAGATGGGCGAATTTGCTATTGGTACCAATGACTTCATACAGGAATTCACCGGCTCCACGCTTTATGATGAGAAAATCGGCGGCACGATTCACATGGCGCTTGGCTTAAGTTTGCCTGGTACTGGTGGAACGAATGTCAGTCAGGTGCATTGGGATATGGTTCACAACATGAAAGACGGCGGCGAAATTTACGTGGATGGCGAGTTGTTCTACCGGGCGGGTGAGTTTATGGTGTGATGCCACATGCACATTTTCGTAGGGACGCCCAACGGGGCGTCCGTTACGCCTCCCTCAGCACCAACCGCCGCACACGGGCGGGGAGCAGCGGCGCAAATCTAGCCATCTCCTCGTCATCGAAGGGGCCAAGTAACCACAGCGCCCCGGCATAAACCACAATCGCACCCATGAAAGCCAGCGGTGCCGTGACCTCCCATAGCAACACAAAAACGCCAAGCATCAAAGCCGTCGCCAGCCAGGGTTTCCACAATGCCTGCAACCAGTTAATCGTGCCCAGCGGTTCACGCAGCAGGCGATAGAATCTGACCAACAGCACCAGCTCTGAGATGATCGTTGTCACGGCTGCCGCCCGGAAGCTGAACTCCGGCAGGAAAATCAGGTTGGCGATAACGTTGAAGCCTACCGCGAGGATGAAAGCCCCGGTAATCTGTCGCTGGCGGTCGAGGGCAATCAGCACATACTGTGTCAGGCTGTTCATCCAGCCGAGCGGAATGCTCCAGATCATGATTTGCAGCGCAATGGCCCCTTCCGGCAAAAATTCCGGCCCACCCAGAAAACCTATCAGGATATGGGCAATATATGTGGTAATCACTGCAACGGGCAAGGCCACCATCACCAGCAGTTTGATGCCCAGCACATAATTGCGGCGCAGGGCAGTGCGATCATCGTGTGCCTGTCGCGACATCACAGGCAGCAGGGCCAGTGTGAAGAAAGCCGGGATGATATTCAGCGCATCCAGCCATTTATACGAGGTTGAATAGATGCCCACGATTTTGACGCCGTTGATGGCTTCCATGAGGATGACATCGCTCTTAAAGAAGACGGTTGCCAGCAGATGATTAATCATCAACGGCCACGATTCTCGCATCATTGCCCGCTGCATCTGCCCATTTGGCACAGGCTCCCAATTGGCGCGTATCAATGGATAAGCCAGCCGCCCCATGATAATGAATGTCACGAGATTGGTCAGGATACTTGCTCCGGCCAGTCCGATCACCCCCCAGCCGATTAAGAGCGCCCCTAATCCCAGCGTGACCTTGACCAGCGTTGTCACCGTCGCAATCGCCGCCGGATACTCCGCTTTCTCGAAGGCATAAAACAGCGCGGACAGTCCGGTGCTGATGCTGTTGGGAATGAGGCCGATATACAGCAGCAATATGGCAGTGACAGCCGTCGCATCCAGTTCGGGAGAAACAGTCTCGTTGCGGATAATCAGCACAATCGCCAGCACGGGTGCGGCTAACAGGGCTAATCCCAGCCGCAGTAGACTCGTGTTGAATAAGTACCGTCCCGCCGAGGATGGATCACGGGATACTTCACGGGTAAGCAGGGTGTTCAAGCCGAAGTTGGTGAAGATGTCGAACCAGCCGAAGACCACAATCGCGTAATAATAAATCCCGGCGTCCGACGGACCGAGGATACGCAGCATGATAAAGGCAAAGGCGAAATCAATGCCCCGGTTGAACAGATTGAGGAAAATGGGGGCGAGACTGTTTTTGACCAGCCGCCGCGCTGAATCCTGTTCAGCGGTTTCCCGGACAAAGGTATTCCACAGCCACAGCAGCGCCAGAAAGATGACCAACATTCCCGTCACAAAGCTGGCAAAGGCTCCAAGCTGGAAGCTGGCCGGGCTATAATCAAACCGGACAGTATAGGTTCCCGGAGATAATCTTACGCCGCGCAGGTTGCCGTTTACGCGCAGGATGTCGATGCTGGTTTCGTCTTCGTCGTCTGGTTCGTGGATAAACGCCTGCCAGCCATCCGCATAATTGTCGGCCAGCACCAGCCACGACGATTCATCGACGGTCACGTCAATAAAAACTTCGGTGTTGCGATAGTCGGTGATGGTGGCGGGGGTGATTGTGACGCACTCCCCTTTGCGCGGCGGGATGAGCTGTATATCCTCAATCAGCGTCTCGCAGTCACCAAAATCCTGCGGGACAGTGTAGGCACGGGGCAGCACATCGAGATTCTCGTAGATACGTACACCACCATCAACATAAACTTCCTCAAAACCCAACTCTGCCGCGTCACCCTCAATGAGCCAATCTGACAAGATCTAGCGCACAATCAAAAAATCCAGCAGCGGATTGGTGATGGCATTGGGATATTTGTACGCAAATACTGGCACAATCCGATTGTGATCGAGTCCGTCCTGTGGGGAAATACGGTTCATCAAATCAACATAATCGGCGCTGAACAGGCTGTCATAACCGCGCAGGTCTTGCAGGTCGTAGCGCCAGCCCGCGTTGGCATTCAGGATGGATTCTTCCCACTCATAGCTGTGAATGCGGAAGGGCTGGTCGCTCTCGGTCATCCTATCTTGCAGCCACTGCACCGACTGCGGCTGATAGTTCAGCCATTCGGTTTTAGCAAAGGTGTTAAAATCGCCAGTAGCAACGGTAAGATCCAGAAAAATGACGAATCCCGCCAGCAACTGCCAGATTGGGAAGCGCCGCTCACCACGTCCTACATATATCGGGCAGCGGCTGACCCTGAAAATGGTGCCCGCCGCGATCACGAACAATCCCAGATACAACACATTGCGGAATTCGTAACTGTAAAAGGCTTCCTGCGTCTGAAACACATTTTGTGCGCCAGCCAGCCCGCTATACAGTTGCTCAACCAGCGGCTCAAATTGATCGTAGGCCAGTAAACTGGCGAATAATCCCGCCAGAATCAAGACCCCAATCCCAATGACAATCCATCCACCCGTTTTTGCCAGACGATACAGCGGCGCGGTGGCGGCATCCGTATTCCAGTATTCGGGGCGGTCATCGCGGCGGCTATCGCTGAGGGCCTGTGCGCCGAATCCTCCTAGAACCCCGATGCAGACTGTCATCACCCACAACCAGCGGAAGGGCGTATGCAACTGTTCAATGCCCGGCAGACCATAATACAAAATGGCGTAGGTTGGCAGCCCAAAAGCAAAACTTGCCGCAATCAAAAACAGCACACCAAATATCAGGTGATAGGTCGGGAATATGCCTTTACGCCATGCAATCACGCCTGCCATCACACCATACAGCGCCAGTAACAGCGGCAAAATCCCGGAATAGGCACCGCCCTCCACATAATTCTTAATGCCAAAATCCGTATTCGTGACGCGAATGGGATCTTCGCTTTCAGGATTGTCAGGTGGTCGCAGCCAATCCTGTTCAACTGTTTCGCTCTCAAGCACATCAAAATACTCATGATGCACCGGGTTGCCGTAGACATTCGGCATGATGAATTTCAGGATATGGCGATTGGGGAGGGCGTATCCGCGCACCGTCTCAAGGGAGTCGTTAGCACGTTCGGTGCGGAAACTGCCATTGGCGGCTTCAACGTTCGGGATGAACTGCACCGCGTCAATACCGAATCCCAGCGCGACCATCAACACCAGCAGTAATGCCGGGCGGATAAGTGCATTCAGGAACTGTTCGCGGCGCACCCACATAACCAGCAGTCGTGCCGCCGCATAAAAAGCCATCACCAGCAGCGTGTAATAGGTGATTTCGATGTGGCCTGCCAGATGCACCATGCCCAGCGCCACCCCGCCAATCAATACCCAGGGCAAGCGTGATGGTCGCCCGCGTATGCCCGGAAATGGCTTTGCCTGAAGGGTCCATTCGATCATCAACAGCAGCAGTGGCAGCCACGCCGCTCCGGCCTGAATCATAGGATGGACAGTTGAGACGATGAAAAAACTGCTGAATTCGACGGTGAGTGCGCCGACCACACCTGCAATCCGGCCCAATTCGATGCCCCGCAGGTAAAAATACATGAATATCCCCGCCAGCCAGAGCTGAGTCACGGTAAACCAGCCATACGCCTCATCAAGAGGCAGGATGTAGTACAACACGCTGAACGGATACAACATGCTGTGCTGGCCGTTGGCAAGAAACTGCGTTCCCGCCAGCATATTCGGCTGCCACAGCGGTATCTCGCGCTCGCTGATGCTGTCGCGGATGAAGGATTTCCACTGGTAATTTTGCAGGATGAGGTCGCTGATGAGGGCGTTATGCGGCACGTCGGGAACGCCAACTGCCTCACGTACACTGGCATAAGGCTCACCTTGAAACAGATTATCGGCTGGAATCAAAGTACGCCCGCCGAGAGTCGCCGGAGCAAAAAAAATGATGGCAAGCAGCAATAATCCGAAAATGATAATCGCATCGGGCAGCAATCGACGCATAAAGTCCTCATCCGTACAGTCGCAAAAATCCCACCCCCTCCGGCGCTTCGCGCCACCTCCCCCGCCCTGCGGAGGAGGGACAACATGGCGTCATTGTGAGCCGCAAAACCCCTCTCCCAATTTCTCCCCATAAATGGGGAGATGTCCGAAGGACAGAGGGGAAAGGAGGGATTTAGGGAGGGGTGAGGGCACATTGTAGCGTGAAAAAAGTATTTTGTGAGGTGCGGTTTGCCTGTGCTTACCTGAGCATAGACATGTTATAGTATCAAATTGCATGTACAAACATGCCAATCCGTTCATACGGGCGTAACCCGCATAGGCTGAACTACCGCAGCCCCTATCCCCCGTGCTGTCACAGCGTCCGGGATTACTTGTGCTTGAGCCGCAGTCCTAAACCAGAGGCGGGCTATCCCCGGCTGGTTCAAAGTTACTGTAGTTGGCTAAAGACCGTGACGATTTTACGTGGGGGCGGTTTCCTCCCCACAACCGCCTATCATCAGGTTGTTAAGGTGCTTGACCTTATGCTTATTATACACAAATATATAGATACCAACATTTTGTGGAAGCGTTTATGATACTGATGGTGGGAGGTAAGACCAATGGTTAAATTACGTGTACGTTACGTGAACGGGCAGTTCGTGCCACTCGAACCTGTGCATGGCTTACAGGATGGCGATGAGATTGTCGTGGAATATATCACGCCAGCCTCAACCATCGAAATGCTTGATGAGACGTTGAGGCGTACCGCAGGCATGTGGGCTGATATTGAAGGTATTGAGGATTACCTTAATACGGTACGCCAGCAATGGGATGAAGAATGGCAACGGCGTCTAAAATCCCTCACACCAGATCAACAAATTGCGCCAGACGAGTTAGATAATCCTCATCCTGCATCGGATCATAGTTCGGGCGTAGATGGCGATTGATGAAGTACGTCGTCGCAATTGGTTTGAAGGTATCCATCCTCTGCTGCAACTCCCATTCACTCTCAATCAATAGCAATGTCGCCTGCGCGAGATGGGCCATGTCATCCACAATACGCCGGATATGGGCCTGCGCATACATCGAATCATCACGTTCTTCCATGTTGAGAATCGTCTTTTTTAGACGGTCGCTGGCCTTATAAACCACCGCAACATCATCCTGAAGCACTTCAGACTCAATCTGCGCGAGTTTGGTATCGACAAAGGCAAACAGCGGCAGATGGATGTGATACCGCTGCATGTCGCGCAGCACCTGCACACACAGGACATTATGCGTCCCCTCCCAGCTTTCCAAAACAACCAAATCTCGATATAGACGGGGCAGGATGCTGAACGATTCAATTGCGCCGTTACCGCCGAGGACTTCAATCGCCCGGTGGACCATCTCCGTGCCGCGAATACTGGTGATGTATTTGTTGATGTTGACCAGCAGGCGATATAGTTGTTCCTCATTTTCGTTGGCTTGCCCGGTCTCGATTTTGTCGAGGAGGTGGGCGATGAAAAAGCTGGATGCAGTTGCCGCGACAGCTTCGCTGTACAGGTCGGCAATGGCTTCCTGAACCAGCGGATACTTCGCAATAGCATGACCAAAGGCATCGCGGTGACAGGCGTAATGCGCCGCTTCGATATAAGCCCGCCGCATAATCCCCGCACAGGCTACCGCGTTCAGCAAACGCGACGTGTTCAATACCAGTGAGACGGCATTTTTGAAGCCATCCTCCAATGGCCCAACTTGATACGCCACCGCATCCACAAAATCAACTTCCGCGCTGGCAAGAGTCCGTGTGCCGAGTTTATCCTTCAGACGCCGGATGTAGAAGCCGTTGACGGAACCATCATCGAGAGTACGCGGCACGAGAAACAATCCCAATCCCTTCGTACCGTCGTGTGCGCCTTCAGGGCGGGCCGTCATCAGGAACTGCTCGGCGTTGATATTGGAGCAGAACCATTTTTCGCCGGAGATGCGTCATGTACCGCCGTTCTGAGGGATCGCTTGCACCGCATTGGCCCCGACATCACTGCCGCCTTGCACTTCGGTCAAAAATTGGGCAGCGTGATTCATCCGCGAATAGTCTTTGTCCAAGAGGGGCGGTAAAAATCTGGATTTCACCCGCTCATCACCAACCTGCTGCAAAGCGCGAATCATGCCCGCTGTGCAGGCCAGCGAACACAGATGTCCAGCCTCACCGTTGTGACCGAGCAAATAATACAGACCCATCTGGTAAACAGTATTGCCCGGCTCGGCTTGCAGTGCCATCAAACCTGCCCGCCAGATGAGTTCTCCACTGGTGTTATGATTGGGGTGAAATTCAATCTCCTCAATACGTTCGCCGAGACCAGACCAACGCTTCAATTGGGGGTGATTATGCAGTTGGTCTTCCTCTTTGGCGAGTTCATCAATGATGGCAGCACACGTTTCGCCAAATGCCGCAAGCCGGGGTTCAACGTCCTGATAATTATCAAGGTAACGCTGGAGGGTTCGCTGTAGATTAAGGTCGCTGGTGAAAAAGTTGTCGGGTTTACTGGCAAGCCACGCCTGCAATTTGCGCCGTCCCTGCTCAATATTTGTAGACGAAAGGGTAGTACGGTCGGACATGGGGAAATCTCCTGTTTACTCACCCACAATCAAATATTGATTTGATTCTAGCAGAAGCCTGCCATTTTCCCAATGTCTGCACCTCGCGATTGAGGTTCAGGGGCGGTACAATGTGCGGCTGGTATTTGCCTCCGGGAGGAAATTTATTATGCTCAGGAGTTTTGAACAAACCCGCGATGTGAATCTTGTCGTGCGGGTTGCCGTCATTCTTTCATTTACGGTTCTGACGGCGCTAGCGGCGCGGGTGACGCTGGAAATCAATGGCGTCGTGCCGTTTACACTTCAGGTGCTGATCGTGCTGCTAGCCGGGATGGTACTGGGTGCACGGGATGGAGCCGCCAGCCAGATTGCCTATGTGGCATTGATCGCGGGTGGGATGCCAATTGATGCGCGGGCGTTGGGGCCAGCCGCCTTGACCGGACCCACCGCCGGATTCCTGATTGGCTTCATTCCCGCCGCGTTTGTGGCAGGCTGGCTGGTTGAGGCTGGATTTAACCGGGTCTGGTTGCGCTGGTTAGCCGGTGTAGTGGGAATTGTGATCATTTATGTGTTTGGCGCGACATGGCTCAAGATGGAACTCAACCTGACATGGGAAGCGGCGTGGACGGTCGGTGTTGAGCCGTTTATTCTGGTTGACCTCGCTAAAGCGCTGGTAGCGGCTGTGTCTGCCGAAGCGGGGCGTCGCCTGCTGGCGCGGCAGTTCAATTATTTTCCTGATTTGATGAACAAATCGTAACTATCTTGCACCGATGGCAGGATTTCGCGTCCTGCCATTATCTGACGTAAGAAACATCGGCTGGTTTAGCCCGCATTTCCTCCAATTTTCCGGTGAACCAGAAAACGACGATTGCGCCACCGCCTGCCAGCGCGGCGACGCGGAACACCGTCACCGGACCAGCACTATCATAGAGTGAGCCGCCCAACAGTGCACCCGTGACTCCAGCGAGACCAAAGGCAACCAGCCCCAGTGTCGATTGAGCGGTTGCGCCAAGACGCGGTGGAGCTATTTTGCTAACATAGACCACCGCCGCCGCCCACATGCCTGCAAATGAGAAACCATGCAAAAGCTGCACGCCCAGCATCAAATAGGGATCGGTTATCACGGAATACAGAATGCCGCGAACCATCAACGCCAGAAATGCGATATACAGCAATCCTCTGGAACGGATGCGTTTCAGCAGAAGCGGAGACAGAAAGAAAACAGGAATTTCGGTGAGTGACGCGATTGCCACCGACAGGCCGAATAAACCTTCTCCCGCCCCAAGATCAATCAGGTACAGTGAAAAATAACTGCTAAAGATGGCGAGGACCATACCCGCCAAAAAAATCGATGCCAGAAACCCCAGCCAAGATGCGTTGCCAAGCAATTGTTTCAAATCGGCAAAATACGAGTTTTCCGACACGTCCGGTTTGGGCACAGGCAACCGAGTCATGACCAGAATATCAATCACCATGAATACAAGAAAAATCAGGAATATGAACGTTATTTCGCTTCTTTCAGCAATGATGCCCGCGCCCCATGCAACCAGCCCCCAACCAACAGCACCCCACAGGCGCAACTTTCCGTAGGTTTCCCGATTATCCAGTGACGACAGAATGGCGTTGTCGGCCAGCGACACGATGGGACTCAAGAAGACATAAAAGAGTAAAACTGACAGTACAAGTGCCGCAAACGACGATGCCTGCATCAACAGCAAAACTGGTATCAATGTGCCACAAGCCACCCCAACCAGCAGTCTTTTATGAATGCGCCGGGCGTCGGCGATACCACTCCACAGGGGAGACGCCACCATGGCGGTGAACGTTGCCAGCGCGACCAGATAACCAATATGCTGCTTACTGATGCCTCTACTTTGATAATACAGGGTCAGGTAAGGGAAAACTGCGCCAGCCGCTGCGAAGAAGAACAAATAAAATGCTGAGGCCAGCATTTGAGGTTGCTTATGAAACATGCAAGTTCCTATCAGGCAGTATCAATACTCAACTGGCGATTCTAGTCCCGAAAACCATGCCCGACAAGAGCAGGGACTCAATCACAACTCAATTCTCATGTGCCGCTGCAAATGACAGTCGAGATTGATGGCAAGTGGAATGGCGGCGATGTGGGTGGGGTAGTATTCGATGCGGACATCGGCGGCGGTAAAGATGCCACCCCAGCCCTGTGGACCAATGCCCGTCTGGTTGATGAGGTCGAGCAGTTCTAATTCAAGCTGTGCATACGGCGCGTCAGGATGACGGTTGCCGGGGTCGCGCATGAGGGCCTTTTTCGCCAGAATGGTCGCCATTTCCAGTGTACCACCAATACCCACGCCAACCGTCACGGGTGGGCAGGCGTTGGGTCCGGCTTCTTCCATACAGCGCACTACTTCGGCCTTGACCCCTTTAATCCCTTGCGCCGGAGTCAAAACTTTCGCATAACTCATATTTTCCGCGCCAAAGCCTTTAGCAGCAATCGTAATGGCGAATTGTTCACCCTCAACCAACTCAACATGGATAATGGGCGGGGTGTTATCGCCTGTATTGCGGCGATCAAATAACGGCTCTGTCACCACTGATTTCCGTAAATAGCCTTCTTGATAACCGAGTTTAACCGCTTCGGTGAGAGCTTCATGCAGGCTGCCGCCGGTGAGATGGACATCCTGACCCAACTCGACAAAAAAGATCACCATGCCCGTGTCCTGACACATCGGCATCTGTCGCGCAGACGCGATCTTGCGGTTCTCGACAATATCCTGCATGGCGGCCTGACCCGCCGGAGAGATTTCATTGTCCAGAATTTGATTGAGCTGAATCATGACGGGTTCGGGGGTGTGAATATTTATCTCCTGCACCGCCTGCCGGACACGCTCCTGTACAACCCTGACATCAATTTCTCTCATGAGGTTGCCCCTCTCTGATATTTCGCCTGACCCTCTTCAAACAGATCACCGCCATACATATCGTTGGCAACAACCAGTGGCATTTCCTCAACAATCATTTCCCGGATGGCTTCGGTTCCGAGGTCTTCATAGGCAATCACGCGCACTGACTCGATGCAATCGGCAAGCAGGGCAGCGGCTCCACCCACCGCCACAAAATAGACGGCTTGATAATCCTGTATGGCCTGCCGCACTTCAAGTGAGCGTTTGCCCTTGCCGATCATGCCTTTCAAGCCATGTTCGAGTAAAGCTGGCGTGAAGGGGTCAACACGGCTGGCAGTGGTTGGTCCGGCAGCCCCGATCACCTGACCCGGCTGCGCAGGCGATGGCCCCACGTAATAAATCACCTGTCCTGCCACATCGAATGGCAGCGGCTGGTTTTCGGCAAGTGCTGCGGTCAACCGCTGGTGGGCGGCGTCACGGGCGGTGTAGACAATACCGGACAGTTTGACACGCATCCCCACCCGCAGCGTTTGGATGACTTCTGCTGATAGCGGCGTCGTAATCATCATGATACCAGAGTCTCGTTTTTGTAGAGCTTATGGATGGTGATGGCCCCGGCGGAGGCACATTTGAGGCACAATTCGCACAGGGTACATTCATCCTCGTTGTCCTCAACAACGGTCAACTGATCACCTTCCAGCGCGAAAATATCGACCGGACAAAGGTTTACCAGTTCATCGCCCATGCCTGGCGCGATTTTTTCCTGATTGATTTCAACTCGTATAAAAAGCCCCATTAGCCACCATCCAATGCCTGTTTTACCAGTTGCGGGATGTCCGAGAGATGATCGGCGACCAGCACGCCGCTCTCACCCAGCAGTTCCATCTTGCGGCGCGGGCTGCCTTTTTCACCCCGGACCATTGCCCCGGCATGACCGAAACGCTGCCCCGGCATTTTTTCGGCAAAACGACCTGCCACGAACGCGATTAAACCCAGCGATGTCCCATATGTTTTCAGATATTCGGCCAGCGATTCTTCAGCAGTGCCGCCCGGTTCTGCAAATAACACGATGGCTTTCGTATCCGGGTCTGCTTCATATAACGGCAGCAAATCCAGAAAGGTTGAGCCAACCAGTGGATCACCGCCGATACTGACACAGGTGCTCTGCCCGATGCTAGCCTGCGTTAGCATACTGGCGATTTCAGTCATCATCCCGCCGCTGCGCGACATGACGCCAACCGGACC
>JAKEEQ010000316.1 GCA_022616515.1 Chloroflexota bacterium
GTGGCGGATATTACGTATATCCGTTATGGACGGCAGTTCTGGTATCTGGCGGTCATTCTGGATGCCTGCACACGCGGGGTGCGCGGTTGGCATCTCAGCGATAGTTTAGACGCACAAACCCTAACGGTAACGGCCTTACAAAAGGCATTGGCTCGTCATGATGCACCGTGTATCTTTCATTCCGAGCAGGGTGTTCAGTATGCCTGTGGGCAGCACATCGAACCACTACTGGAGCGCGGTGTCCAGATCAGCATGTCTGATACCGGCGAACCCACTCAGAACCGATTAGCCGAGCGGTTCATCCGCACGTTGAAGGAGGAGCATGTCGATTACACCGAATATCGGGACGACGAGGATGCTCTGATGCAATTGGGACATTGGCTTGAAGTCGACTATATGACCGAGCGTATTCATTCGGCGTTGCATTACCAAACGCCGCTTGAGTTTGAACTTGAGGCTTGGGCTAATCCCCCAACCCCTCTCTTATTGGTGCGGTGATTTTTGTCCAATTTTTCCACCGCACTACAGTTCACGGAATACGGCATTGCCGAGTCGATTTTTGGCAAGGCTCGTGAACAATTCACCGATCCTCCCACTGATAGAGATACGCCCGATGTCCTCATCTATATTGATGGACAGCCCCGTACCATGATCGGGCTGGAAGCGAAGATGTATTTCGCTCCGTCTGCAACTTCGCTTCAGGCGCAAATGGAGAGGCAGGCGGCTGTGTTAGATTATCTCGCGCGTGAATTGCACATTGATACTGTTCATCATTATGCGCTGGTGCCTGATCAGTGGCTTCCTGCGCTGGAGTCCTTTCCATTTCCCGTCATAACGTGGCAAGCCTTGCACGATCAGTTTGAGCTAGTCGACCGGGACAACTATTACCTGCATATGCTCCGGCTGGCATTGGAAGCGTGGGATGACCTTGTATCGAAAACTTCCATTAGTGGCGGCATGAATGCTGATGATAAGATATCCGGATATAAAATTGTCGAGGGCTATAGAAATGGACAATTACCGTTCGTAACAATGGGCCGAAATGGCGGTCTGTCAAGTACCAAAATTGTGAAGACAAGTGTCTGAGAAGGTATGGGCCGCATAAACAGCAGGTGGCATCTTGAGGACGGTGTGGATGCGGCTATGGTTGTAATAGTGGATGTGGCGGTAGATGGCCTCGATCATCTCACCAGCCGACGCGAAGCGGTTGAGATCACCCAGCTTACTCCTTAGTGTCGGCAATAACACATAGCCGAACTTGCTGAAACATTAATCCGCTTGTCGCTCATAAATATAAACAGGTGTATTATAAGACTATCTAAACATCGGAAGTCTAACCTTGATTGCTATTTGAAGTCGTCCATGTTGGTCTCCAAAACATATTATCGCTCCTATCCTGACACATTAGTTTTATAAACGCGGTTGGCTCAATTGACAAGCAAGATTTGTGTCCCATATGAGCTTTTGTTTGGAATAGAAGTGGGGTAAATATGAATAAAAGCACGAAGCTGTTTGACAACGCGATGATCGGCAACACACAAGAAGCAATAGACTTTATTGTCAACGTCCTCGATTCATCCACGGAATACTCGGTCATTGGCAAAGACCTTGATGGCAAGATATTACTGTGGAATGAAGGGGCGCGACGCTTGTACGGCTACGAGCCAGAAGAGGTTGTCGGCAAAGCCAATTCTAATATACTCCACACGCCCGAAGATGTAGCGCTGAGCAAACCACGCGAAATCATGGACACCGCACTGCACGACGGTAAATGGGAAGGGATTATCGAGCGTGTCCGCAAAGATGGAAGACGCATCACAGCCCGGGTGGTGATTACTCCACGCCGCGATGCTGAAGGACAGCCTGTAGGTTTCCTGCTTATCTCGAAGGATATCTCTAATGAACTCCGTTTTGCAGAGGGAATACGTCGAGCGAAACTCTTCGACAGCGCTATCGTCGGCAATGCTCAGGAAGCAGTCGATTTTATTGTCAACATTCTGGAATCATCCACTGAATATTCGATAATCGGCAAAGACCTTGACGGCAAGATATTGTTGTGGAATGAGGGGGCGCGACGCTTGTATGGCTACGAGCCAGAAGAGGTCGTTGGCAAGGCTAACTCCTCCAGCCTGCATACACCGGAAGATGTGCAGTCAGGGTTGCCACGTCAGATTCTTGAAACCTCACGTCAGGAGGGTAAGTGGGAAGGGACGATCAACCGGCTCCGCAAAAATGAAGAGCGGTTCACTGCCCGCGTAGTTATCACGCCGCGCCGCAATGCCGAGGGACAGATTATTGGTTTCCTGCTTATCTCGAAAGACATTTCTGAAGAAATCCGCTTGACGGAAGAATTGAAAGCGACACAGTTTTACACCCGTTCGTTGATTGAGTCCAATATAGATGCGCTGATGACCACAGACCCCCTGGGCATCATCACCGATGTCAATCAACAGATGGAAGCCCTCACCGATCACAGCCGCGACGAGTTGATTGGTTCACTTTTCAAGAATTACTTTACAGATCCCCTGCGTGCCGAAGAAGGTATCAAGCTTGTGCTGCGCGAGAGCAAGGTGACCAACTACGAACTCACTGCGCTTTCCAAAGATGGCCGGATGACCGTGGTTTCTTACAACGCCTCAATTTTCCGCGATTCGGCAGGACGACTCCAGGGTGTTTTTGCTGCCGCCCGCGACATCACCGAGCAAAAAAAATTGGAGCAGCAGCTTCGTGAGTCCGAGGCTTACAATCGTGGTTTGATAGAAGCCTCAGTTGATGGCCTGATTACGGTTGACCCTTCCGGTACGATTTCAGATGTCAATGAGCAGATGTGTCGTATCTCCGGCTACCCGCGTGAAGAACTCATCGGTACGCCCTTTGCGGATTACTTTGTCAACGCCGAACGCGCACTGGCCGGTGTCAACGAAACGTTCGAGAAGGGTGTTGTCACGGATTACGTCCTAACACTGGCGACCCACGATGGACGACATCTGTCCGTTTCGTTCAACGCATCCATCTTCCGGGACCCATCCGGCAATGTGCGCGGCATCTTCGCCTCGGCGCGTGATATCACCGACCAGGCCCGCTTGCAGACACAGTTGGCCGAAGAACGCGCCTACAATCGCGGATTGATTGAGTCATCGCTTGATGGGTTGATTACGGTTGACCCCCTGATTAATATCACCGATGTCAATGAGACCATGTGTCGCATGTCGGGTTACACCCGCGCAGAACTCATTGGTTCGCCATTTCAAGAGTATTTTACAGATGCGAAACGCGCCGCAGAAGGTGTTCGCCTAACTCTGGATAAAGGGGCGGCAACCAACTACGAGCTTACTCTGCGAACGAAAGAGCAGCGCGAAATTCTAGTGTCCTTTAATGCCGCTATCTTCAAAGACCAGGCAGGGATGGTACGCGGTATCTTTGCTAGTGCCCGCGACATCACCGAGCAAGCACGCTTGCAGACACAGTTGGCTGAAGAACGTGCCTATAATCGTGGCCTGATTGAGGCATCGGTAGATGGGCTGGTCACAGTGGACGAGCGCATGGTCATTACCGATGTAAATGAAACCATGTGTCGCATGGTCGGGCGGCCTCGTAGTCAGCTCGTTGGCACTTCATTCCCGAATTATTATAGTGACCCCCAGCGTGCAGGGGAGGGGGTGCGGCTGACATTTAAGGAAGGTTTAGTCACAAATTATGTGCTGACATTGCAGGCTGCTGACAGTCGCCACCTACCAGTGTCCTTCAACGCTGCCGTCTTCAAAGACACGGCGGGTGAGGTGCGCGGCATCTTCGCGTCAGCGCGTGATATCACCGCCCAGATGCAGCTTGAAGGTCAGTTACAAGCCTCACAGTTCTATACGCGCTCCCTGATTGAATCCAACATTGACGCACTCATGACCACGGACTCCGTTGGCATCATCACCGATGTCAATCAACAGATGGAAGCTCTCACGGGCTATAGTCGCGAGGAGTTGATTGGGACGCCCTTCAAGACCTACTTCACCGACCCCGAACGCGCCGAGGAAGGTATCCGCTTGGTGCTGCGCGAGAGCAAGGTGACAAATTATGAGTTGACTGCGCGTAACAAAAACAGCACTGAAACTGTGGTATCCTACAACGCCGCTACATTCTATGACCGCGACGGCAAACTACAGGGTGTGTTTGCGGCTGCCCGCGAGGTGACAGAACAAAAGAAACTGGAACAGCAGTTACGCGAACAGCAAAACTACCTGCGTGGCCTTATCGAGTCGTCCGTCGATGGGCTGATAACGGTAGACCCCTCCGGCACTATCACCGATGTTAACGAGCAGATGTGCCGCATGACAGGTTACACACGCTCCGAACTCATTGGGACACCTTTTGCCGATTATTTCACCGACCCGCAACGCGCACGAGCCGGAGTTCAGCAAACCTTTGAGGCCGCCGTCGTGACCGAGTATGCCCTCACGCTGGTTGCTCGCTCCCGGCGACGCCTGCAAGTGTCATTCAACGCCTCGGTATTCAAAGACTCATCGGGTAATGTGCGCGGTATTTTCGCCAGCGCCCGCGATGTTACTGACCGTGTACGGCTTGAAGAGCAGTTACGCGAACAGCAGACCTATCTGCGCGGTCTGATTGAGTCGTCGGTAGATGGTCTCATCACGGTTGACCCTGAAGGTTTCATCACCGATGTCAATGAGCAGATGTGCCGAATGACCGATTATCAGCGTGAAGAATTGATCGGTTCACAGTTCAAACAGTATTTTACCGACCCAGACCGGGCGGATCGCGGTGTCAAGCGCACTTTCGCGGAAGGTGTTGTCACCAATTATGAACTTGTGCTGAAGACAAGGACCGGACGCAAAGCCACCGTTTCATTCAATGCCTCGGTCTTCCGCGGCGCGGACGAGCAGATACAGGGCATCTTTGCCAGCGCCCGCGACATTTCTGAGCAGGCGCGGTTGCAGACCCAGTTGGCCGAGCAGCAAGCCTACAACCGTTCGCTGATTGAAGCCTCGGCCGATGCGCTGTTCGCCATTGCCCCCGATGGGATTATCACCGATGTCAATGTGGAAGCGACGCGGCTGGCGGGATATTCGCGTAAACACTTGATTAACTCGCGCTTCAAAGATTACTTCACCGAACCAGAACGGGCGCGAGACGGCGTGCAAGAGACCTTAGACGCAGGGCGAGTTATTGGCTATGAACTGATACTCATCACCCGTTACGGGCGGCGTGTCACCGTGAGCTTTAACGCCGGGGTGTTCACCGATGCTGCTGGGCAGCCCGCGGGCATTCTGGCTGCCGCCCGCGACATTACCGCACAGAAAACACTGGAACTCCAGTTACGCGACCAGCAGTTCTATACGCGCTCCCTGATTGAATCCAATATAGATGCGCTGATGACCACGGACCCTCTGGGTATCATTAGCGATGTGAACCAGCAGATGGAAGAACTGACCGGTTATCCACGCGACGAACTTATCGGCACACCTTTCAAGAACTACTTCACCGACCCTCAACGTGCTGAGACAGGCATTCGCCTTGTATTGAGCGAGAGCAAGGTGACAAATTACGAATTGACGGCTCATAGTAAGGAGGGCCGTGAGACGGTAGTATCGTATAACGCAGCCACATTCTATGACCGCGACGGCAAACTACAAGGGGTGTTTGCGGCGGCCCGCGATGTCACCGAGCGCAAGCGCTTTGAGCAAACCCTGCAAGAGAAAAATGTCGAATTGGAAAATGCAAATTTCGCCAAAGACCGCTTTCTGGCAAGCATGTCCCACGAACTGCGGACACCCCTCAATGCCATCATCGGCTTCACCGGTACACTGCTCATGAAACTGCCCGGGCCGTTGACGAACGACCAGGACACTCAGTTAAAGACCATCAAGTCCAGCGCCAATCACCTGCTGTCGCTCATCAACGACCTGCTTGACCTCGCCAAGATTGAATCGGGCAAGGTGGAACTCAGCTTCGAGCCGGTGGTCTGCCAGAGTGTCATTGCAGAAGTGAGCGCAACTCTGCGCCCATTGGCTGAGGCGAAAGGTCTGCGGTTCAAGCTGGAAGTCCCTGAAGAAGCCATTGTAATTCAAACTGACCGCCGTGCGCTGGGGCAAATCATCATCAACCTGACCAACAATGCTATCAAGTTTACCGAGCAGGGCGAAGTCTGCCTCACACTGCGACAAATTCTCCAGAACGACAGTCAGGTGACAGAAATCGGCGTGACCGATACGGGGGCGGGCATCCGTCCCGAAGATCAAGAGCGCCTGTTTCAAGCATTCCAGCGCGTGGATCCGGCGGCTTCACGTCATCAAGAAGGCACCGGACTGGGGCTGTATTTGAGCCAGAAGTTGGCCGACCTCTTAGGTGTCAAAATCACGCTGCACAACGAGTATGGTGAGGGTAGTACCTTTACCCTCACTGTCCTGAAATGACAGGAGTATATCATGCCAGCACGAATTCTGGTTATTGAAGACAATAAGGCCAATCTCGAACTGATGACTTATTTGCTGAAAGCCTTCGGTCATACAACGCTGGTCGCATGGGATGGCGAAGAAGGGCTGGAAGCTGTCCATCAGGAACAGCCAGACCTTGTTATCTGCGATATCGAATTGCCGAAGGTAGATGGCTACGAAATCGCGCGGCGGCTGAAAAGCAATACTTCCCTACGCCATATCCCTTTAATTGCCGTGACCGCTTTTGCTATGGTGGATGACCGCGACAAGGTGCTGGCAGTGGGTTTTGATGGCTACATTTCTAAGCCGATTGAACCCGAACTGTTTGTGCGACAGGTGGAGGCGTTCTTGAGTTCAGAGTATACCTCAGCCTCATGTCCATCGCCGGTACATGCAGACGCGAATTATGAGCCATTCCGCACAGAAGCGAAAAATATCACGATACTGATGGTAGACAATACACGCGCAAATCTACAACTGATGCACGGCATTCTTGAACCGCATGGCTACAAGGTTGTTTCTACGGTTCATGTAAAGGAAGCATTGGCCTCCATACGCGAGTCGCCGCCTGACTTGATTATTTCCGACCTGCACATGCCGATAAGTGGCTATGATTTCTTGATGAATGTCAAAAGCGACCCACAGTTGAGCCAGATTCCGTTCATGTTTGTGTCGTCAACGATGCTTTATGAGGAAGATGCCGGACGCGCCTACGATCTGGGTGCGATGCGCTTTCTCGCACGTCCTATCGAACCAGATGTGCTGTTGGCCGAAATTGAAGCCTGTTTGCATATGAGGAAATAATGGTCACCTGATTCCTGTGAGGGTAGAGATTGCGGTAGTTCTGGATTTGCAGACCACCGCATCCGAAAGTAGAGGTGTTTCATGTCCACGATATTAGTAGTAGATGACCGTCCAGTGTCACGGCAGCTATTGACCACCTTGCTGGGCTATTATCAACATCATTTGATAGAAGCGGGTGACGGTAAAGAGGCGCTGAATATGGCACGCCAGCACCGACCCGACCTGATTATCGCCGATATTCTTATGCCGACGATGGACGGCTTTGAGTTAGTGCGTCAACTTCGATTAGACCCCCTGACAGCGCTCACACCCGTGATTTTCTACACTGCCAGCTATCTGGAAAAGGAAGCGCGTCAACTGGGGGAAAGCTGTGGTGTCTCGCATTTCATTATCAAACCGTCGGAACCCGAAACGATTCTGCAAACCGTGAGCAGTGCGCTGCGGGAATCTGTGCCTCCAGTCATTCCCCTGTCTGTTGAAGAATTCTCAGAATCACGCCTCCAATTGATGGCAGGAAAGCTAAATGAGGTCGTGCCACGCTTAGTTGCACTGATTGAAGTCGGCCAGCAGCTTATTGGTGGGCGTGACCCGCAGCGACTGGTTGAGGATTTCTGCCATGCTGCACGAGAGGTCATTGGCGCGAAATACGCTGCCGTTGGTCTATTAGGCGATGATGGGCGCACATTCAGCGGCTTCATCACCAGTGGGATCAGTCCCGAAGAAATCATACGAATCGGACAGCACCCTACCGGACGGGGGGTACTGGAGCGGGCGATTGCGGCAGACAAGCCGTTTCGTGTCAGCGACATTGGTGCCGATGCTCACTCGATTGGCTTTCCACCCCATCACCCGCCGATGCACTCTTTTCTGGGTGTGCCCATTATGACGGTGACACAACGTTACGGCGCGTTTTACTTTACGGACAAAATCGGGGCTGTCGAGTTTACCGAACAGGACGAGAAGATAGCGGGGGCGTTGACGGCACAGATTGGTGTGGCTTACGAAAACGCGCTGCGCTACGACGCGATTCAACGCGAAATCGCCGAACGGCGGCAGGCGGAAGCAGCCCTCCGGGAAAGCGAAGAACGCTACCACAGCCTGTTCCAGAATATCCCTATCGGTTTATATCGCACCGCTTTGGACGGCACGATTCTCGATGCAAACCCGGCGCTGGTTCAAATGCTCGGCTTCCCGAATCTGGAGGCGCTGCAACAAGTTGATGTTGCCGAATTGTATGCCGATGCCGAGGGGCGCGACCACTGGCTGGCATTCATGGCACAGAAGGGGGTGGTTCGAGATTTCGAGGTGCTGCTCAATCGCTACGACGGACGTACCATCTGGTGTCAGATAAACACGCTGGCTGTAGCAGCCTCAACCGGGCAAGCTCGTTATTTTGAGGGTAGTGTGCAGGACATCACCGAGCGCAAGCGGGCGGAAGATGATCTCAAAGAACGCCAGCACCAGCTTGCATTAATCTATGAAACCGTTGGCGATGTCATTTACCAACTTGAATTGGAGAACGATGGCCGCTATCGGTTTATTTCAGTCAATCCAACCTTTCTCGCAGTCACAGGTCTGCATTACGACCAGGTAGTTGGAAAACGAGTGGATGAGGTCATCCGGCAACCCTCCCTGACACAAGTGCTGGAACGCTACAGCGAAGCAATCCGCGAAAAGAAGATAGTACGATGGGAAGAGACTTCGGATTATCCCACTGGCCGACTGACGGGAGAAGTCAGTATTGCGCCGGTGTTTGACGAAACTGGAAAATGTACCCACCTCATCGGTTCGGTGCATGACATCACTGAACGCAAACAGGCCCAGACTGAACTTACTGCGCTCCACAATGCGCTCGCCGTCCTCTTTACCTCCAGCAATTTACTCGATTTGGGTCAGCAAATTGTCGCGGCTATCGTCCGTGAATTTCATATTATGGATTGCGGTTTGTTGCTCGTGGATGAGCAGCAGAACCAGATGCTCCGCCTAGCGCGTGCCGGAGGCTATGGTGTGGAAACAGACGTACCCATCTACCTCGATGGGCCCGGACTGGTCGCAGAAGCGGTTCGCAGCGGCAAGATGGTTTATGTTCCCGATGTGAGTTTGGACTCTGAGTATCTGTATGTAGCGAATGACACACGCACACAATCTGAGCTTGTCGTTCCGTTTCGCACCACCGGCGAGGTTATTGGTGTATTAGACCTGCAAAGCCCGAAAAAGGACGCATTCTCTGAGCAAGACAGGCGCATTTTGAGTGCTTTTGCCGAACGTGCCGCCTGGGCCGTACAAACAATGCTGCTCAATGAACAACTTCAGCAGCATGCTGCGGAACTAGAATGGCGTGTAGCGGAACGCACAGCCCAATTAGACCGTACCAGAGAGTATGCCGAGATCATTCTCAACAATAGCAATGATGCCATCACCGTCATTGGGGAGGACGAAACCATCAGGAATACTAATCCAGCCTTCAATGACCTGTTTGGATATGAGCCGGACGACGTTTTCAAGCAGCCTTTTAGTGACATGTTTGACCATGAGCAGGCCAGCCAAATACATGAATCCCTGATGGCTGTCGCAGCAGGACAACAATCTGTGCGGCTTGAACTGATTGCCCGTCGCTCAGATGGTCGGAATTTTCATGCAGATAGTTTATTCTCTCCGATTAAGCAGGATGCGGACAAAATAACAGGGGTTGTATGCAGCCTGCGCGATATTACGATGCGTAGACAAATGGAAGAAGATTTGCGGGTAGCACTTGCCAAGGAAAAAGAACTGAACGATTTGAAATCACGCTTCGTTTCAATGGTGTCGCATGAGTTCCGCACCCCGCTTACCGTGATAACGACCTCGGTTGAACTGCTAAGAAACTATAGTGAGCGCCTGAGTGCCGAAAGAAAACAGGAACATCTGGTGAAAATAATAAAACAGATTCGCCTCATGACCAACCTGTTGAACGATGTTCTCACGCTCGGAAAAGCCGAAAGTGTCGGCATGGAGTTTAACCCGCAGCCGACTAATCTGGAAGAGTGTTGTCGGATATTCGTTGAAGAAGTCCAGCACTCACTGGATTCCACCCATCAGGTTGTGGTGGCGACGAACCAGATGTGTACCAAAGCTTTCGCCGACGAAAAACTCCTGCGCCACATTGTGTCCAATCTGCTCACAAATGCCATAAAGTATTCGCCCGGAAAGGAGAGGGTTTACCTTGACCTGCAATGTGAGCATGGGCAGGCGACCATCCGCGTGCGTGACGAGGGTATCGGCATTCCTGAAGAAGATCAACAACGCATGTATGAAGCATTTCATCGTGCCAAGAATGTAGGAACAATTTCTGGTACCGGGCTTGGCTTGTCCATTATTCGGAGTGCGGTGGAAGCACACAGAGGCACAGTCAGCTTCGCGAGTCAGATGGGGGTCGGTACCACGTTTACGGTGCTAATACCAATTAACCAACCCGATGAAGGCTGACGTTGGCTACTCCACCCGTTGCGAGGCTGTTGACTCGCCAATATTATCTCGCTGGCACATTTTCCTGTTATGGTGCATACCAAAATGTAACATTTGTTGCATTTTCAGCAAAAATGGGTTATTGAATGGATCGGAACAGAAAACCAAGATAAGAGACCCAAAATGAGGGTGATTTGGTTCATTTTAACGAGCATATTTTTGTACTACCCAACAACAATCGGGGGATTTTCGGACTGCGAACTGAAGATGGCGAAGCCCTGCCAAAATACAAGTTGTTGCATTAAGCAGGAATTATGCCTTAGCGCAATTGAATGCTTAACAGCCATTCTAAGTGTTGGACAGCCGTATTTCAAAAAATACGATATTTAATTGATTTAAGACCGCAGAAGCATCGTAAACACTGACTGGTGCTCGTGTCGTGCCATCTAGTACATCGATACGCTCTATGTGAAATAGGATTGACAAAAAAGAACTGTCTCCCAAGATGGGAAGTCAGCAAACCAACCAACTTAGGAGGACAGTTCAGTGACAAGTATA
>JAKEEQ010000317.1 GCA_022616515.1 Chloroflexota bacterium
CGGACTATCGCCGTTTAAGCGGGAATATGGCGCGGGCAGTGGCGACACGCTACAAAGATCATCCGGCGGTTATCCTGTGGCACATCAGCAATGAATATGCCGGGCAATGCCTGTGTGACACCTGCGCCGCTGCGTTTCGCGAGTGGTTGCAGGCCAAATATGGCAGTCTGAAGGAGCTTAACCAGCGCTGGTGGACAAGATTCTGGAGCCATACCTATACCGATTGGTCACAGGTCATGCCGCCGCGACAGGGCGGCGAAACCCTGACACACGGATTAAATATGGACTATTTTCGCTTCATGACGGAAAGCCAGCTTGCCTGCTACCAGAATGAACGGGACATTATTCGCGCTATCACGCCCGACATTCCCATCACCACGAATTTGATGGGAGCCTATAAACCGCTTGATTATCGACGCTGGGCCAAAGAAATGGATGTAATCGCCTGGGACTGCTACCCGCAGCCCAATCAAGCGGGTGGTGAGATTGCTTTTATGCATGACATGATGCGCGGCCTGAAGGATGGTCAACCATTTTTGCTGATGGAGCAAACACCGAGCAGCCAGAACTGGCAGCCCGTAAACGCCCTTAAGCGTCCCGGTGTTTTGCGATTGTGGAGTTATCTGGCAGTAGCACATGGCGCAGATTCCGTCCTTTATTTTCAGTGGCGGCGTGGACGCGGCGGCTGCGAAAAGTTTCATGGTGCAGTCATTGAGCATTCAGGCCGAACGGACACACGGGTCTTTCGGGAAGTGAGTCAACTTGGTCGTGAACTCAAACAGACTGGCGATGCCATCATCGGCGCACGAATTGAGGCAAGGGTTGGCATTCTCTTTGATTGGGATAACTGGCATGCGATTGATAATGCGGTGGGACCTATCAAAGATAAGCGTTACTATGAGACCGTCCGTAAACATTATCTCGCCCTCTACCGTCAGAATATTCCGGTCGACATCATTTTCCCCGATTCCGACCTGAGCAAATACGACATTGTGATTGCGCCTATGCTGTACATGGTCAAAGTGGGTGTTGCGGAGAAGGTTGAAGCCTTTGTTGACAACGGAGGCACGTTTGTGGCGACCTACTTTACGGGCATTGTGGATGAAACCGATCTGGCCTTTGAGACAGGTTATCCCGGCCCTCTGAGCCGCGTATTGGGGATATGGGTTGAGGAGATTGATGCGCTGTATGAAGGGCAACACAATCAGATTGTGATGGCTGACAGCAGTGATATTTACACCTGCGTCCATCTGGCTGATATGCTTCATGTGGAGACGGCGGAAGCCCTTGCCACCTACAGCACTGATTTTTACGCCGGAATGCCGGTCGTCACACGCAATGCCTTCGGCAACGGCAGCGCCTACTATATCGCCAGCGACCCCGAAGATCGTTTCCTTGATCGTTTTTACGGGGAAATTCTTGCTCAACATGACCTTAGTCCCATATTTCCTACCCCGGAGAACGTGGAAGTCGCCGTTCGCCGCAAAGAGGATCAGACAATCATGTTTATCCTGAATCATAATCCGCACCCCGTTACAGTGGATTTAGACAGCCGGACATTTCGTGACATGCTCTCAGGTGAGATCATAAGCGGGCAAGCATCGCTGGATGGCTATGGCGTATGTATTCTGGTCGAGACTGCGTAAAGGGAGTTAGAAATGCAGCCAATACATGTCCTCACTGCACCCTTTGAGCCTACGTGGGAATCTCTCGCCAATTTCACTGTGCCGGACTGGTATCAAGATGCTAAGTTCGGGATATTCATTCACTGGGGCGTCTACTCCGTCCCGGCGTTTGACAACGAGTGGTACTCGCGCAATATGTACTTACCCGGAACACGCGCCTTCAAGCATCATCAGGAAAAGTGGGGGCATCAATCGAAGTTTGGCTACAAAGACTTCATCCCCATGTTCCGCGCAGAGAACTTTGACCCGGCGGGGTGGGTAGACCTGTTCAAGCGGGCGGGTGCGAAATATATTGTTCCGGTGGCAGAGCATCATGACGGGTTTGCCATGTACGATTGTTCCTTTTCCAAGTGGACAGCCGTCAACATGGGACCCAAACGCGACATTATTGGTGAACTGGCCGCCGCCACACGCGAGCAGGGCTTGTTTTTTGGCCTATCCAACCACCGGGCCGAGCACTGGTGGTTCATGAACGGCGGCAACCAGTTAAGCTCTGACGTGCAGGATCCGGCCTTTCAAGATTTCTATGGCCCGGCAATGGATGGCCCGACGATGGGCGAGGAGGCGTGGGAGAGTAATGACTGGCAGCCGCGCCCCGATGCGAAATTTCTGGAAGGCTGGCTGGCGCGTAACTGTGAACTGGTGGATAAATACCAGCCACAGCTTATTTATTTCGACTGGTGGATACGCCAGATTGTGTTTGCGCCCTATTTACAGCGTTTTGCTGCCTATTACTACAATCGCGGGTTGGAGTGGGATCAAGGGGTAGCCATCAACTGCAAGAATGAGGCGTTTCCAGAGAACACCATCGTCTTTGACATTGAGCGGGGTCAGTCGAAAGTTATTCGTCCCTCACTGTGGCAAACCTGCACTGCGACATCAAAAACCTCGTGGTGCTACGTTGAGGGACAGGATTATAAATCGTCGACAACGATTCTGCATGACTTAATTGACATCGTGAGTAAAAACGGAACGCTTCTGTTAAATGTTGGTCCTCGCGCGGATGGCACAATAGATGCGCAGGAAGAAGCCATTCTGCTGGATATTGGTCGCTGGCTGGCGGTCAACGGGGAAGCGATTTATGGGACGCGCCCCTGGAAACGATATGGTGAGGGTCCTACCGAAGTCATTGAAGGTACGTTTCAAGATACAAAACGTTCGGCTTTCACGTCAAAAGATGTCCGGTTTACCACAAAGGGGAATACCCTCTATGCGATAGTGTTGGGCCAGCCGGAAGATGGCAAAGTATTGATTGAGTCGCTTGGCACAAAACAGGACTTATTTCCGACAACGATCAACAGAATCCGGTTGTTGGGCACCGACGAGCATCTTCAATGGTCCCGCAGCAGTAAAGGGTTGCAGGTCCAATTACCCTTGCAACTGTTGCGTGAGCCAGCAATTGTGCTGAAGATCACCTGACAAATTCACAGGACGTGCAATGACACGTCCCTACGAAGGCCGTGATTCGTGTAGGAGTGGTGGTTGAGCTAGCGGGCACCATAGATGATGTCCTATAGGTGTAAAGTTAAGCACCAGATGGCTCCAAGAGGGGGTAAACGGGCCGTCGTGTATCGCCCAGCGGGCTGCCGTGGCGGTCACACCCGATTTTAATCGGGTGCTAGGAAAAGCCAAATCCACTAAAGGGATTCAAAGGAGTGCCTTTAGTGCACTTGGAGGTTCGCTAGCCGGGGAATAAATTCCCCGGTGTACTAAAGCAATTTGCCAAATTCATCGAGCAACAGTAAATGGTGTGCTACCGCCCGGTTGCATTGAAATTATGTTGACAGGGGCGGACATAGCACTGCTGTGTCCCTACGATCATTCACAGAAACACAAGTTTCCCCAAAAGAGTTTCACGTCCGGGGTGGGCAGGTACTCTCGCGGATCACCAGTTTCGGTTGAAGGATGCGCTGGTGAACCGGAATGTCTGGATTATCAATCATGCTCACGATGTACTCGATAGCCATCTGCCCCAGTAGGTTAAAGTCCTGGCGTACTGTTGTTAATTTTGGCACAAAATGAGCCGCCTCTGGAATATCATCAAAACTGACCATTGAAACATCATCTGGCACGCGCAGCCCACGCTCACGCAGGGCACTGTGAGCGCCAATTGCCATCGAATCGTTCCCGATAAAGACGGCGGTGAAATCCGCATCTTCATCAAGCAGGTGGCTCATGGCACGGTATCCGCCCTCAATCGTAAAATCCGCCTCCACACTTGTGCCGGGCCGTAAACCGTTGTCTCTTAAAGTATCAAGCCAGCTTATATGACGATCATAGGCATCATGATTTTGGAGAGGTCCGCTGACTTCGGCAATATGGCGATGTCCCACATTGATGAGATGTTGTGCTGCCAGATGCGCACCATGTGTTTGATCGTAACTCACGGAGGGAAAATCTGTGCCCAGATTTGCGCCGACCTGCACAAAGGGGATACCATCTGTCAGACGCTTCAATTCCTCGTAATTTTCTGCGATGGGAGCCATCGGCACGATAATCAAACCATCGACAAAGCGTGATCGGGCACTTTCCAGTGTTCTGTTAAATTCTTGCTCGGTGATTGCGGAAATCGAAAAGTGATAGCCTAAGCGTTGGGCACTGCGGGCCATTTCATACAGAAAAAGGTTGAAGCCAAAGTAAAACAGGACGACTTCAATCGTGTTGGAGCGTTCAGTTTGCAGAAGCTGAGCGGCACGATTGGGACGGAAATCAAGTGTTTTAATCGCATCCAAAACCCGAGTCCGGGTCACTTCAGAGACATGCGCCTTATTGTTAATGACGCGGGAGACGGTCTGGTAAGAGACACCAGCCTCCCGCGCAACATCATAGACGGTGGGACGTTTCGTTTTCATAGTCACCAGATGATACATCAAATTCGCAAATGTTGTAATTATATGTGAACTCTCACAGTTATTCAAAGCATATGTGAGAGAATTCGTCATGGACCATGACATTTATCTGTACCATCTGGTACTTTTTTTCTCATCTTTATCAAGCGGTGCAAGCTTCGTTCTCGTCGCTCTGGATGATTCTGGTGAAATTGTTGTGAGTTCTCACAATTATGTGTATACTCATCATTGAAACAATTTCAAGTCATTTCAAGAAAGATTGTAAGTGCTTGCAAATCAACAGAACGGAGTATAAAGCACAAGATACATTCCACAGATCATTCGTTTTCCGTAAATAAAAACATTTACTTTAAGGAGTAGATAGCATGAAACGTCTTTTGTTCGTTTGGCTTGTTCTTATTTTGATCGGGTCCACTTTGCCCGGATCACTTTCTGCTCAGGAAGGGAGCTTTGGTGAATCACCAATGCTGGCAG
>JAKEEQ010000027.1 GCA_022616515.1 Chloroflexota bacterium
GAGCGGAGTCTTATCGGGCAATATGCATACGTCGGTGGGCGTTATCGCTCGTTTAATGTCGGCGATTCGTCTTCGATTGACTTCTCCGTAAATAACGACTAAAAATCACATACGACTAGGCGGGGGCGATCTCGCCCGACAGTTTCATCGCCGTCCTCTGTCAACTGTTTGCGCTCCAATGGAAGTCTGACTATAGTTAATCGTGGGACTTGTTGCTGCCAAAGGATGCAGGGGATGACCTATACCGATTTTATCCGCCGCACTTTTACGGTCGTATTCATCACAGTGGGTATTGTGCTCGGCTTTATCGTCTTGTGGGCGATACGGCAATTTTTGCTTATCACGTTTACAGGATGGGTAATTTCGGTTGCACTGGATCTCCCCATTGCGCGGATGCAGCACTGGGGTGTCCCCAAAGCGCCCGCTGCTCTTATGACGGTCTTCGGATTAGGTCTGATTATTTTCCTGATCTTTTCGCTGGTTTTTCCACCACTCATCAGCCAATTGGTCGATCTCGTAGATAATCTACCAGAGACTACACGCGAAGCCGTCGTCAGCTATGAAGATTTTTATAATGATAACTCCTCGGTGCAAGACATATTGCCCGAATTTACGCTGGAGGACTATGAAGACTTGATCGACCCCGATGATGGAGTTGAACGCAGCGAAGGCCACATAGCCATTGATCTTCCAAGCATCGCAGGGTCAGCGGTTCCTATCCTGAGCGGGATCGGCAATTTCGTTGGTGATTTGCTGGCAAACTTCCTGATTATTGTGTTTATCACGCTCTATTTTCTGTTGGACCCCATCCCCTACTACAAAGGTGTTGTCTATCTGGTGCCCAAAGATCGCGAACAGCGGGCCGTTGAGCTTTTGAACAACGTGCGGCGTATTGTAGTGAACTGGTTGGGCGCACTGATTGTATCGATCACCGCGCAGGCCACCATGGTGATGATCACTGTCGGGTTAATCATGCAAATTCCCAATGCACTGGGTTTAGCGTTGCTTGCCGGATTGAGCAATATCATCCCCAACCTCGGCTTTTATCTGGCGCTGATTCCGGTGATTGTTGTGACTGCTGCGCATGACGCCAACAAATTACCGCTGGTCATTTTGTTTTACATTATAGGCGGGGAATTTGAGGGCAAGGTGATTACACCCCGCGTCGTCGAGCATAGTCTCAGTCTACCGGCGGGGCTTGTGCTGGTCTTCCAGTTGATTGCCGGGGCATATCTTGGGTTCTTTGGAATTTTACTGGCTGTGCCGATTCTGGCGATTGTGCTGATGCTGGTCAAAGAACTGTATGTATTTGATGCGCTGGGCAAGCGCGGTCAACTTAGTGAGCTTGTCGAAAACGAGCGAGGAGACTTACACCTGATTAAGCAAAACAGCCTTGTCTCCGACCCGGAACAATGATAGAATTTACCCTTATAAAGACGCCAACGTAGCTCAATTGGCAGAGCAATCGCTTCGTAAGCGATAGGTTATGGGTTCGACTCCCATCGTTGGCTCTTTTTGATTCCAGTGTACGGTGAATATTTAAGCATCCGGCAAGGTGAAATAAAACGTGCTGCCCAGACCAATTGTGGTCTCCACACCAACGTCGCCATCAAGTTTATCTACAATCCGCCGTACAATCGACAACCCAAGCCCGGTCCCGCCTGTTTTGTCACAATTTTTCATAAGACAGGTAAATTCTGTAAACAGGTATTTTTTTATCCGCGCTGGTATCCCTACGATCAATAAGACCGTCGCCGCCAGCAATCCTGTCGATGCCATGATAAACAGGCTAACCCGCCACGGGCTGGTGAGATAATTCGCAACCAGTTGGCGCGGCTTGCTCGACACGTCAGTCCTCCAGTTGCACTGTCACCGTTTCACTCTGCGTCTGGTTACCCGCTGCGTCGGTCACCACGGCCCAGATTTCGGCATCTGACTCCTCGTGAATCTCCCATTGATAAGCGCCACTGGCTTGATTGGTGGAATGGACCAGTTCACCATCAACGTAAAATTCCACCAGCTCAACCTGATCATTATCAAAAGCCTCGGCGACCACCTCAATAAAAACATCCCTATCACGGCTGTAGGTTCCGGCGCCAGGCTCAATTAGACGCACGGTTGGTGGCGTGTTGTCGATAATCACTTCACGCAAGGCAAATTCAGTGGTTTGGTCATGCCTGACCATTGTCAGCCGCAGGATATGCAAGCCATCTTCGGATGTGGTGGTATCCCAGACACCAAGCGTAATACCGTTCCCACCTTCTCCCACGTTATCACTGATGCTCTGCCATTCGTCAGGATTCGTGCCTTTGCCCACTTCGAGATAGTAGTAGAAGAAGTTGTCATCGCTGGCGTTGCCGGAAATATCCACAACCCCGCTAACCTTGTCAAAAATAATCGGGTCGCTGATCCGCACCGGGCTAAAAATGGAGTCGGTGCCCGCCGTGTCAGATTCGGTTGGGGGCAGTTCCCCGAGCGGATTATCCTCCGCCCACTCCCGCATGTTTTCGGGATACTGGAAATACGTCTTCGTGGCACGGCACTCAGTGGGTGTATATACAGTGGCAAGTGTGTCATTGCAGCTATTGATCTCAATCTCAATCCATAAGTTATCTTGGCGATTGGGGCGATAGTCATAATCGTTCACCGGGTCAACGTAGAACAGTTCCGTAACTTGTGGGCAGTAACTGGTTGCCAGCAGACCGGACCATAGACACACATTCTGGGGTTTAATGGTTTCGGGACGCTGCCACTGTTCAATCGGCAGGGCATCCCGCTCATGAATATACTCCATCACCGCATGCCAGATAGGCGCGGCTCCGACCAATCCGGTGACATCCTGCATCAGGCGATTATCATTATTGCCTACCCAGATGCCGGTCGTATATTGGGGTGTATAGCCAATCGTCCAGCTATCACGGAATTCATCCGATGTGCCGGTTTTTACAGCGGCGGGCCGACTCAATTCCAGCACACTGCCACGCGGAAACGCATCATAACGTGCATCGTTATCGGCAAGGATGTCGGTAATCAAATAGGCCATGCCCGACGGGAGCACAATGCGGCGGTCAAAAGTACCGTCCTGCAAGCCATATTGCCAGAGGATATTGCCATCGGCATCTTCAATTCGCAGAATACTCACCGGGTTGAGCTGGCGATAGCCGGGTATGGGATTGGCCGTGGTCAGGGGCGCGCCAATCATTGTTCCCAGATTATTGAAGGTATTATAGGCATACGTCATATCCAGTAGTGATGCTTCAGCGGTTCCCAGTGCTAACGACAGGCCAAAATTGCTCAAATTTGAACTCATCGAGTTAATGCCCATACCATGGGCAACATTCAATACGTTTTGCAACCCCACCAGATTCAGCACCTGAACAGCAGGGACGTTGTACGAACGGGCCAGCGCATCACGCACACTCACCGGGCCATGAAACTGGCGGTCCAGATTGAGCGGGATATAAGGTTCTGCCTGATTATTGTCAAACTCGGTGTATACATCCGAGGTCATGAAAGCAGGTGTCACCACGTTACTCGAGTCAAACGGATGGAGAAACGCGGTCACGTATACAAATGGCTTAAAAGTTGATGCTGGTTGGCGACGGGCCAGGGCACCATTGAAATTCCCATCAATCGTCTCATCCCAGAAGTCAATACTGCCCATCATCGCTTTGATTTCGCCAGTGCTGGCATTCAAGACAACCCCGGCGGCATTGGTGACAGTACGCGTCTGCGCCAGAATCTCCCCAGATGGCGGGCGCAGGAACTCTGCGGCAGTACATTCTGAGCCGATGTTCGTGTTATGCACAAAATTGGGATCACCGGAGGACAACCGTTCGACATGGCTGCGCGACACACATTCAAGCTGCTGCTGCAAATCGAGGTCCAGCGTAGTGTAGATACGCAGCCCTTCCTGCGAAATCATGCGCGGGCCATCATAACCCAGATAGTTGAGGATGGCTTCGGCTTCCCCACGTGCATATAAGGCAAAATGGGGCGCAGTAATATCAAAGTTCTGGGCCAGCGGCTTGATAATGAGTGGCTGTTGCAGGGCTACCTGCTGTTGAGCCTGGGAAATGTAGCCCAGCTCCACCATTCTATTAAGCACAATTTCTTGACGCTGGCGAGCAGCAACCTGATTATCAATCGGATTCTGCAGCGGGAATTGTGGCACAGCCGCCAGCACCGCCGATTCGGCAAGGGTCAGGTCTTGCGCCGGTTTATCAAAGTAAATACGCGCAGCGGCTTCAATCCCGTAAGCCAGATTACCATAAAAGTTGGTGTTGATGTACCACTCCAGAATCTGGTCTTTGCTGTACAGACGCGAGATTTCGCTGGCGAGGATCAGTTCCTTGATTTTGCGGTCGATACTGATCGATGTGCGCTCTTCGGGTGGAATGAGCGCGTTCTTGACCAACTGCTGTGTAATCGAACTGCCACCCTGCAGTTCATTACCCTCTAGATTGGATACCGACGCCCGCAGCAGCCCTTCAACGTTGAAACCGGGATTGTCGTAAAACGTGGCATCTTCAATAGCGATGGTGGCTTGCAGGAAATGTTCGGGCAGGCTGTCAAGTGTCGCATACTTGCGATCACCGGCAAACGGGTCTATGACCTCGTAAATAGCAAGTTGCCCGGTCCGCTCGTAAAAAATAGACGTCTCGAATGCCTCTTCCTGTGCCTCCACAATCGCATTCGCCGGGGGCAGTGCGCGTGCATAATACGCATATACCCCCACCAGTGATGTTACGAACAACGCCACCAGTACAATCAGGCTGATGAGGAAGGTTACCAATCCACAGCCAAGCCATCGCCCGACGCGCGGTGCACTGTTTTCACGACGCTGGCGCTGGCGGCGGCGATGTCGTACTATTCGAGCAATCCGGGTGTCTGCCATAATTAAATGTTCCTCAACAATGACTTTCTAACATTTTAATGATGCAGAATTTGTGTAGCAAGTCTATTGATGTTTACGCCGTTTCAACACCATCTGAAGTTCCTGCGATAAGTCTTGCTTCAGCTTATAGATATGTTTATAGACAATCAAGCGTTCCCCGCGTACATCAAACGGCACATCCTCGGCCTCATGAATGCACAGCACCGTAGGGATGCCTTTTCCCCATGCGTATCCCACTTCGAGATAGACGTTGGGATTAGCACTGTCCAGCAGCGCAATCACCAATTCTGCCCCGTCAATCTGCTCCTTGATTTCTGACAGAATACTGCCCGTAAAAGCACTCCCTGCCTGATCCAGCCGGATACAAAAGTGATCACTCTCATGCACCGCCGGATATACCGCCAAATAATACTGGTCGTCATACGCTTCAGAAAAAGGCATTGCCACAAAGATATGGGGGCGGTCTTCCGTAAGTGTCCGCTGAGCTTCATCGGAGAATTGGCCGATCAAATTGCCGATGTCATCTTTGGCCTGCGAAACAGCCTCAATAACGGTTGTTTCTGGAAGATAGTCGTTCAAGGCATGTTTAAATAATTCTGCGCGTGGATAACTCTTTTCCACGAATGTGATTAACCGTAGAGCTGGCGGATATTCGCCGCTTTCATAGGCGTCATTGATACCCAGCAGCATCTGGACAAAAGCCTGCCGTTCATCAAGACCACGATAAACGCCCTTCACATTGGTTACGATATGTTCGGTCTCCGGCACAACGTCCTTGAGGATAGCCAGTGCATCTCTTGTGAACTGTCGCAAATCTTCCGGGTGATTGGCTCGACGAGAACCGGGAGGGCCTACAAAAAAGATCTGGTCTGCGGCGGCCAACCCCTGATTGTCAAAGATGTGATAGTCGGATTCATCAAATGTGGCACCGTCCGCCTTCAGCTTGTGGTAAATACGATCATCAAGACCATTTGATCGTCCGCGCCAGTCATTGAGAAGCAAAATATTGCCCTGTACTTCCAACGCATCACCGTCTATGACATCAATTGCAAAGCCAACATTAATCGGTTGATCGCCCATATTGCCTCTTCACCGGAACCAGAGGCTACTTTAACGCAGGGCTCGTTATTCTTCAATGGGGGGAAGCAAATAATAAAATCCGGGGCTACCCATGTAGATGCCGCCATCCATATTGATGCACATACCATTGTTGTAGATAAGCGGTTTCCATATAAATTCAGGGTCAATATCGACCATTTTGGAAATAGGGGTATGTCCGTGGATAATACGTTTGCCGCCATACCTATCCAGAAAATCAGCCGCTTGTTCAAGTGACTCCCAGAAATAGCGATGCCCGCTAAACACTTCCAGGAAATGATCCCACTCGTGGGGATCATCACCGTACACGATGTCACGAAAGCGCTGGTTGACCTCGTCAATGCTGCTGCCGTACTCAAGATATAACACCGCATCAGCATGAACCAGCAAATACTCATCGACCAGCGCTATCGCTGGCAGACTCGTTAACCATTCTACATGCCGTGAAGTCAAACGTTCCAGGTCTTCCGGGTTACCCGACCGCTGCCAGTCCTCCAGAAACGTGCCATACGGACCATCAGTCATCTTGTCCGGCAATAAATACGCCGACAGCAAACTGATGTCGTGGTTGCCAATGACACTGTTAACCTCACCACCAGTACTCCTGGCTTGTTCCTGCAAACGCATCGTCAAGTCCACGCACGACACACCATCAGGTCCCCGGTCGAAGAAATCGCCCATCAACCACAACGCGTGATTGCCGCCAGTCCAGTTCAGGTCCTTATCTACCAGACCTGCGTCCAGCAAAATACTCGCAAATTCATGGTAGTGCCCGTGCAGGTCACCGATGACAAAAGTAGACATGATGTTCTTTCTACACGCGTATACAAAAAATCACTATATCACACTGAGGGTACAACTTTAAAACAAGAAGTGTCTTTGAATATCTGTGGATACGCTTTAGAAAAGAAAAACCAGCATCAATAATGCTGGCTTTGTGCGGGGAGGACAGGATTCGAACCTGCGAACGGGTTTTTAGCCCGTTAACCGCTTAGCAGGCGGCCCCAATCGTCCACTCTGGCACCTCCCCAATTATTCAACTCTTAAGGCGGAGGGAGAGGGATTCGAACCCCCGGTGACGGGTTACGCCACAGTTGTTTTCAAGACAACCGCCATAGTCCACTCGGCCATCCCTCCGAACTTCATAAGTATACAAGGGACATTTTGGCGTGTCAACGACAAGTTAGCCCGGCCAGCCGCTCACCCGGCTGCCAAC
>JAKEEQ010000318.1 GCA_022616515.1 Chloroflexota bacterium
AAAATCGGGTGTGGCCGCACAGGCAGCCCGCTGGGCCAGACACGATTGGCTGTTTGCCCGCTCTTGGAGCCGCCTTATGCTTAAGTTTACACGCATGGGACAGCATCTATGCTGTCCGCCAAATATAAAGTCCTTTGTCAGTCAAAATGTAACCGAAAGAACGCTGCAAAACAGAGGAGTTGTAATCATGTTCAAGCGGGTGAGCGCCGTCGTGTTATTCGTACAGGATTTCGACGACTGCCTAAAATTCTACCGGGACACACTTGGCCTACAGGTCGTCCTGTTGGAATCGGATTTTGCCGCCTTCAAAATGGACGATCAGGACTTTGCCATACAGGGCATGGAAACCTCCGCTCAAATGGTCAATCTGAAGGTGGACGCCTTTGAGCCGCAAAGTGGAAAAGTTGATAGGGTGCTGCTGTGTACCCGCGTTGAAAACGTTGATAACGCCTATGCGACACTCAAGGCAAAAGGCGTTGAGTTTACAGGACCGCCGGAAGACAAGCCGTGGGGGATACGTGTGGCCTATTTCCGGGACCCCGAAGGCAACATCTGGGAAATCGCACACCCGCTTGACGCTTAGCTGATTCGCTCAATATGAAATGATTAATGGGGCGAGAACGGTGTGGCACAAAATGACAGAAATCCGCATGAATAGAAAGGACGTGCAACGGCACGTCCGTCGGGCAGGGTTACTCTTGTGTCGTCCCATTTTCATCAAGGATGGGAACATTATCAAAAGGTGAAGGTGAGAAATACGATGGGTAAAGTCATTTTGGATATGTCCATTTCACTGGATGGGTTTATCTGTGACCCGGATGAAGGGGATGGTGGTCTCCACGATTGGTATTTTGCGCCGTCAGACACGGATAAAGCAGTTATTGAGGAGGTAATCTATTCGACGGGAGCCATCATAATGGGTCGCCGCACCTACAACCTCGGTGATCAATATGATGGGTGGGCGGACAATCCCTATCGAGTCCCACATTTAGTGCTGACTCATCGCATTCCAGAGAAACCGGCCAAAGGCGATACCGAATTTATCTTTGTGACCGACGGCATCGAGAGCTTGATGCAGCAGGCGAAAGCTGCTGCTGGCGATAAAGATGTCGTTATTGGCGGTGGGGCAAATCTGACCCGGCAGGTCATCAAAGCCGGACTCATCGACAACATCCAGCTACATCTTGTGCCCGTATTGTTCGGTGCCAGTTGAACTGGAAACAACACGGGTCATCAAGTCGCCCGGTGTGACTCATCTCACGTTTCGGGTCATTCAATAGCGTTGAAAGGACAAAGGCATGCTCCTTGAAAACAAAGTCGCCATCATCTACGGAGCGGGCGGGCCGATTGGCGGGACGCTGGCACGAACGTTTGCCCGTGAAGGAGCCAGCGTTTTCTTGGCGGGTCGCACACAGGAGAAACTTGATGCCGTCGCCGCTGCCATCCGCGCCAGTAGTGGCACAGCAAAGATAGGCGTTGTGGATGCGCTTGACGAGCAGGCGGTGGACGAGTATGTCGCCAGCGTGGTTCAACAGGCCGGGCAGGTTGACATTTCATTCAATGTGATTGGATATGGAGACATCCAGCAGCCACTGCTGGAGATTTCGATAGGTGATTTTTTGCAACCAATCACCAACGCCATGCGTACCCAGTTTCTGACTACCAGAGCCGCCGCACGGCACATGATCCCGCGCGGGTCCGGTGTAATTCTGCATTTCGGCGGGGATGGCCCGCAGACTCTACCGGGTCTGGGCGGTTTCAAAATCGCTCTGGACGCGATTGAAGGACTGCGGCGGCAGTGGGCCATCGAGCTTGGGCCATATGGTATTCGCGTCATCACTCTCAAAACGGGAGGTATCCCGGAATCACTGCCGGATGATTTCGACCCCGCTTTACGCGAGCAAATCACGGCAGGACTCATTGAACCGACCCTACTCAACCGCGCGGCGACACTGGCAGATGTGGGCAATGTGGCGGCATTTGTGGCATCGGATAAGGCCCGCAGCATGACGTCAACCGAGGTCAATATCTCGTGTGGCGCGATTGTGGATTAGCAGTGCATATGTGTTTTCGCTAGAGGGGCTACGGACGCCATACATGGCGTCCCTACGATAAATACGTCAGAGTTCCGTAGGGACAGCATGCACGCGGTCCGACGTTTGTATCGCGTAATCAATTTTTCATAACTAAGGCGGTTGGAATGTCTAAACCCAATATCATCAATGTCGGCTATGACTCAACCAATTATTATGTCGTAGCCAACACTAAACCCCGACTGCTCGTTGATGTCGGGATGCCCGGAACACTGCCCAAATTGCAGCATCAGTGCAAGCGGGCGGGCGTGGCATTAACCGAGATCGAGTATCTCCTGTGTACCCATTATCATCCAGATCATGCCGGAATCGCTCAGGAGTTGAAGCAGTTCGGAATCACGTTGATCATTTGTGAAAATCAGGGCTTTGCGATTCCTATGCTAGCGGCTTTGCTGAAGCCAGCGAGTAACTACATAGAGATTGAGTCGACCGGAAACCTGGCGCTGCGTTTTCATGACAGCCGAAAATTTCTAGCGTCGCTGAGTATACCCGGCGAAATCATCGCCACACCCGGTCATTCCGACGACATCGTGTCGCTGGTGCTTGACACTGGTATCGCTTTCACAGGCGATCTGCCGCATCTAATGATGGTGGGGACAGCCAGCCAGAATTCCGTCAGTGAAAGCTGGCAAAAGATTCGCGCTCAAAATGTAAAGATGGTCTATCCGGGACATGGACCGACCTACGCGCTGGCACAGATTATTGCTGAAGGAAAGCAGTGATTTCTGTCCCTTGAGGTTCCCATAACGGAAGCATTTACAATGGCATAGATTGGAAAACAGATGCGCAAACTGGTTGTATTTAATCTGGTGACACTGGATGGCTACTTTGCGGGGCCAGACGGTGAAATCGACTGGCATGACCCCGATGTAGGATTCGATTCGTTCAACGCGGTGGATATGATTGTCTTCGGGCGGGTGACGTATGAGTTGATGAGCAGCTATTGGCCTACACCTGATGCCATTGCCGACTACCCGGAGGTTGCCGAGCGGATGAACAATTTGCCCAAGTTAGTTTTCTCCCGGACGTTGGAGTCGGTTGAATGGAACAATTCGCGGCTGGCAATGGGTGATATTGGCGAGGAAATTTCCGATCTCAAACAGCAATCTGGCAAAGATATGGTAATTTTTGGTAGCGGTAGTCTGGTCGCCAGTCTTACCCGGCTCGGCTTGATTGACAAGTACCAACTGATCGTTCATCCGGTTGTGCTGGGCAGAGGCAAGCCACATTTTCCACCACTTGAGGATGCGCTGAATTTGCGGTTGCTTGAAACGAGGGCGTTTGGGTCAGGAAATGTGCTGCTGCGTTACGAGCCGATGTAGACCGATAGGGACCGCGTAGTGTGTTTTAACAAAACAATGCGGGATCGGGTATACCCCTCCGCCGGATGGTCTTCGGAGGGGCGCGGTACACCGCGTCCCCAGTTATAGCAGGGAGGTAACATTATGACGACGCAAGTTGTATTTTTACAGGGTGCGGGCAAAGGCGCATATGATGTGGACGGAATATTGGTCGCATCACTGCGTGACTCGCTTGGCGATAACTACGAAGTTTTTTATCCAAGGATGCCCGATGAAGACAACCCCACTTACAAGTTGTGGAAAAATCGCCTTGCCACAGAATTTCTGGCATTGGGGGATGAGGTCATTGTGGTTGGGCACTCACTTGGCGGTTCGGTCGCCTTGAAGTATCTCAGTGAGGGCGATGTGTCCAATGATATTCTTGGAATGTTCCTGCTGGCGATGCCATATTGGGGTGCGGAAGATTGGGAAGTTGATGAATATATTCTGCAAGATGATTTCGCGGAAAACCTGCCCGACGTACCCATCTTTTTATATCACTGCCTTGATGACGACGTTGTACCGTTTTCGCATCTCAGGCTTTATGCAGACCGGATGCCAGATGTCAGGCTGCGCGAATTCGCTGAGGGTGGGCATCAGTTCAACGACGACATGTCCGCAGTGGCGACCGACATCGCACATTTATAGGAGCCGAAAATGGCGACCGATATCGCAGACCGCCTGCGCTGGGCGGTGCAGATTCTGGACGTACAGCCCGACGACCACATTCTCGAAATCGGCTCCGGACATGGCATTGGGGTTTCGCTTATATGCGAGAAACTCACCAGCGGCAAGATCACCGCCATAGATCAGTCTGACAAGATGATAGCGGCGGCACACAAACGGAACCGCGAGTGTATTGCGGCAGACAAAGCGGATTTCAAAACAGTCGCCCTGAAAGACGCGGCTCTTGATGACGCAACATTCAACAAGATTTTCGCTGTGAATGTCAACGTCTTCTGGCAGCAGCCGGAGCGAGAGCTGGATGTTATTAAGCGGTTGCTAAAGCCGAACGGGGTCTTGTACATTTTCTACCAGCCGCCAACCTCCGCCAAAGCCTACGACATCGCAAATCAGGTGCAGGAAAAACTCGCCGCAAATGGATACACAGTCGTTGACACGCAGTTTGAGGATTTCGACTCAGGGACGACGATATGTATCAGGGCGACAAATAAGGAGTAATCACCATGACACAAGACATTCAGCAAAATCCCGCACTCAAAGACCTTGCCGTGCTTGTCGGCGATTGGGACATGGAGCTATCGAACGCCTCGTTTCTGCCCGATTCATCGGCCACCTTGCCCGGTCGCGCTTCGTTTGAGTGGCTGGAGCAGGGGGCATTCGTGATTCTTCGCCAGGGCAGCGAACAATCGGGCGCTCCCTCCTCGAAATGGATTATTGGTCGTGATGACTCGACCGGGACATACAAATTGCTCTATTTCGACTCGCGCGGCGTCTCAAGGATATACACCATGAGTTTTGATGGTCGTGTCTGGAAGAAATGGCGCGAAGCATCCGGTTTCCACCAGCGTTTCACCGGCACATTCAGCGATGACGGAAATCGCATCACAGGATCATGGGAAATGTCGAGTGACGGCACAAATTGGGAACACGATTTTGACCTGACCTATACCAGAGTCGGCTAAAGCCGCCTGCGTTTTGCGAAACACTCACCCAAAATCGGAGACGTAGTCAGCTCCGTTTTCGTGCCGTTGCATGTCTGCACACGAATCGCTACGGTAGTGTAGGGAGGCCCAATGGGGCGTCCGGCGGGAAAAAGACCTTTCACAGAGATGGAATTTCTCAAATAGGAATAGGAGACACAAAATGACCAACTTAGAACCCGTAACCGAGAAAAACCTTGATGGCTATGGTGCGCCGCTCATCGAATGGAGCCGTGTATTGAAGCACCTTGAGGAAAGTTTTACACAGGAGCCGGGATCAGGCGGGCCAAATCGCCATACCTGCTGGCTGGCAACTGTCCATCCCGACGGCAAACCACATGTTATGCCGCTGGGTGCTCTCTGGATAGATGGTGCGTTTTACTTCACGGCTGGTCCGGGCACGCGCAAAGCCAAGAACCTCGCGCAAAACCCGAACTGTGCCATCACCGTCGCCACGCACGACTTCGATCTGGTTTTTGAAGGTAAGGCGGTCATCGTGCGCGACGAAGCCAGACTCCAGCGTATCGCTGACGAGTATACGGGGGCAGGCTGGAGTCCGACGGTGCGCGATGGGGCCTTCTACGCTGAATTCAGCGCACCCAGTGCCGGACCACCGCCGTGGGATGTATACGAGATGGTTCCGACGACCGTCTTTGCCCTTGGAACCGCCGAACCATTTGGCGCGACCCGCTGGCGCTTTTAGGTGTAGATCTCGTGGACTCAAAACAAATCATTCGTTCGTACATGGTCATTGCCAGCATCTACACACTCTCAGCATCGCTCATCTGGGGTGTGAATACCCTTTTCCTGCTGGATGCCGGGCTGGATATTTTCGGCGTGTTCGTGGCAAACGCGGTTTTTACAGGCGCGATGGTCATCTTTGAAGTGCCCACCGGCATCGTGGCCGACACCAGCGGTAGACGTACGTCCTTCCTGCTGAGTACGGTGGTGCTGTGTTTGGCAACGCTTGGTTACGTAGGGGTATCGCTGGTTGGTGGCGGCTTATTCTGGTTTTGTGTGATGTCGGTCTTTCTGGGGCTGGGTTTTACATTTTATTCAGGAGCCGTTGAAGCGTGGTTAGTTGATGCCCTCCAGTCAACCCATTTTACCGGAGAACTTGAAAACGTTTTCGCCCGTGCCGGGATGATCACTAACGCGCTGATGCTCATCGGAACCGTCAGCGGCGGGTTGTTGGGCAATGTTGATCTTGCCATTCCCTATGTTGGGCGGGCGTTGCTGCTGGCAATGGTCTTCGGCTGGGGTTATTTGCACATGCACGACATTGGCTATACGCCTCGTGCTTTGACGCTCTCAGCGGTTCCCGCCGAAGTCGGTAAAGTCGCCCGCGAGAGCATCACCTTCGGCTGGCAACAACAGCCGGTGCGCCTGATTATGATTGTGACGTTCATTCATGGGCTGTATGGTATCTGGGGTTTCTACGCGACCCAGCCCTACTTCCTCGATTTGCTCGGTCAGCCGGACGCAATCTGGGTGGCCGGAGTTGTCGCGGCACTGGTGTCCACCACGATGATCGCCAGCAATTGGCTCCTGAATCGCTATATCAGCCTTTTCCGCTCCCGCACCACTATTCTAATCGCGGCTTCCGCCATACTCACTGCATCAACTATCGGTGTTGGCGTGGTCGACTCGTTCTGGCTGGCAGTTCCGTTGTTCCTGCTGGGAACACTGGCGTTCGGCATCTTCATGCCTGTGAAACAGGGCTATTTGCATCGACTCATCCCCTCGGCACAGCGAGCGACCGTCATTTCCTTTGATGCGATGCTCGGCAGCGGGGGCGGTGTGGTTGGTCAGAGTGGATTGGGTTATCTGGCCCGGCAACAGAATATCGCGGCTGGCTTCGTTGTCGGCGGCGCAACCACCGTGCTGGCGATTCCTTTCCTGCTCATCTTACGCAGACTGAATAATCCCGCCGATCACATCAAAGCCAATGGTGACCTGCCACTGCCTGCCATACCAGAGGGTATGATAGCAAAAGATCCGTAGCCTTTGCCAGTTGACGTACCAGAGACAGCGTGTCGTTTTTGTTCAAGACCGCGCCGGGGGAATGCGGTACGATAAATGTGTTGAATGCCAGAGGAAAGTGGAGAACTCATGCCAACAGTAAAATCAAAAGATGGCACACCGATTGCGTTTGAAAAGAAGGGTACGGGACCCGCAGTAATCGTGGTCGATGGCGCACTGTGCTATCGAGCCTCCGGTCCATCAGGTCCGCTGGCGGAGCTTTTGCAACCCTATTTTACCGTGTATACCTATGACCGGCGCGGTCGTGGGGAGAGCGGCGACACACAGCCGTATGCGGTTGAGCGCGAGGTGGAAGATATTGAAGCCCTCATCAATGCAGCCGGTGGATCGGCATATGTGTACGGGATTTCATCCGGTGCTGCCCTCGCCCTTGAAGCGGCCTCCCGCATCAAAGGCATCCAGAAACTGGCTCTGTATGAAGCCCCGTTTATCGTAGACGATAGTCATCCGCCGCGACCCGATGATTATCTGGCGCGGATGGACGGGCTGATTGCAGCAAATCGCCGGGGTGATGCACTTAGAATGTTCATGAGAACGGTAGGGGTCCCGGTATTTTTCGTCATGCTAATGCGCTTCATGCCAGCGTGGTCAAAACTTAAGGGCATTGCCCATACACTTCCCTACGATTTTAGAATCCTGGGAGACACCGGGTCAGGCAAACCGTTGCCAGCCGAGCGATGGTCACCGGCCACGATGCCCACGCTGGTGATGGATGGCGGCAAGAGTCCCGACTGGATGCGCAACGCCATGCGCTCACTGTCTCAGGTTTTGCCCAGCGCACAGTATCGCACCCTGGACGGTCAGACGCACATGCTGAAACCGGAAGCCCTCACGCCGGTACTGGTGGAGTTCTTCAACGGTCGGTAGGGGATTAATTTGGGACGCCCAACAAAGCGTCCCACGACTAGAAACAGCATTTCATTCGCCGCCATCTGCTTGATGGCTCCGAAGTATCGTGTATTAGATCGCGGCTAGTGCTCTTGCAGCATGATCTGTATGCAGCCAGGTATTCAGCTCCATCAAGCCCGGATGCTTTTTGCGCAGCGGTTCGATATTGGTTGTGTAGCCAACCTCGTTGAGGTACTCAAAAGCGCGGGCGATCTTAGCATTCTGCTGACGCAACGTCTCGATTGGAATCTGGATATAGGGGAATTCCCTTCCGGTGAATTGGCTGATGGTAGCAGCAATCTCAAGTGGAGTCAGCACATCTCCGGCAATTTCAATGGTTTTGCCGAGATATTCCTCCGGGTATTCAAAGGCAAGCGCCGCGAATGCGCCAATGTCGTCCGAGGCGATAAGTCCTATCGGCACATCTGGTGCAAACGCGATGGCGAATGTTCCCTCTGGCCCACCATAGCGGGGACTAAACAGATCATCCATGAAAAGACACGGACGCAAAATGGTATAGGGCAGGCCAAGAGACTGAACATACTGCTCGATTTCCCATTTATTTGAATCACCGCCGGTACGTGCGAAGTCCTCTGCGCTCTGGACGGAGGTAAAAATGAAATGCTGGATGGAAGCTGCTTTAGCCGCATCAGCGATAGACTTACCCTGCCGGACCTCATCCACGCTTGCCTGTACACTGAAGACGCCGTAGACACCCTGCATAGCGGCATCCAACGATGCCCAGTCGTCAAAATCGCCCCGAACAATTTGTGCCCCCGCCTGTTGCAAATCGGTAATAGCCGGATTACCCGGGTCACGCACCAGCGCCCGCACAATCCAACCTTTAGCCAGCAGGTGGCGGGCTGTTGCACCGCCCTGTCTCCCCGTTGCCCCCAACACCAATACTGACTTTTCATTAAGCGCCATGATCATCTTCTCCATTTCTATATGATCTTCGCTTGCCAGCACTATACGATAGCCGATATAATGAATGCAAATCATATCTGTCATAAGAGAATGAAAACTGTTCATATGAACTTTTCACAATTACAGTCGTTCGTGGCACTCGCGGAAACCGAAAGCTTTACCGATGCAGCCTACACCGTAAACCTGACTCAATCGGCAGTAAGCCATGCCCTGGCGGCACTTGAAAACGAGCTAGGCATCACACTCATCGAGCGTAACCGTAAAGGTGTAGTAGCCCTCACCAACGTCGGGCAAAAAATCATCCCTCATGTGCGGGCGCTGCTGGCACAGGCCGAGGCCATCGAACAGGAAGCCAGGGCTTCCCAAAAACTGGCAATGGGCAGGCTTCGGCTGGGTAGTATCGCCTCCCTTATCAGTCCGAGTTTGCTGGCAGGGGTGCTGACGGTGTTTCGACAACAGTTTCCCGATATAGAAGTGGTGCTGTTTGAAGGAACGATGCAAGAAGTTGGAGAATGGATTGAGAACAACATCATTGATGTTGGCTTTGCATTCATTCCGTCCGATTGCCTTGAGAATGTACCGGTCATGACGGATGAACTGTGTGTACTGCTTCCAGCGGGCCATCCTCTTGGGGGACGCACTGCGGTCACTCCCAACGAATTGGGAGAAGAGGGTTTTATCATGGCAAACAATGAATGCACACTGCGATTTCTAGAATTGGCTGGTTTCCGCATGGGAAAGCCATCCATTCGCTATCAAGCTACGGATAGCGGGACAATTCTCGCGATGGTCCGTGAAGGGTTGGGCATTACGCTGCTGCCGCGTATGATGCTGCCTCCAAAACTTGAAGGAATTGTCGCCCTGCCCTTAGAGCCGCCACAAAAATTGACAATCGGACTCGTTCTCAATTCGCCGATGACAGCCGCCCCCAATACGAAATTGTTTATCCAGACCGCACTGGATTGGATGGCAGCGCAATGATGGTTTTGTTCAATGGTGAGTCAGGTTGCAGGAAGAATCAGGGCACGGTCAAATTTATTTCATATGATTCACGGGGCTATAGATGAGCGAGCAACGAACAGACAGCTTAAAAGACCTCAACATCGTCATAACAGGAGCGGGGCGCGGGTTGGGTGCTGCCCTTGCTTTGTCACTATCGGAATTTGGCAGCAATGTGATTCTTTGTGGACGTTCGCCGGAAGCCTTAGATGCCATCGCCGGTCATATCGAAACAAGGACAGGACGCCGATCCAAAACCGTGATTCTGGATCTTGCCGATGCTGATAGTGTTGAGAAAGCAGCAAAAGCCATCACATCCAATTTCCCAGCCGTTGATGTCCTGATCAATAACGGCATGATGTGGCTTGAGAATCGTGCCGACCCTTACGATGCCGCTGAGGTATTGGGGGTTGTCAACTCCGCCATCACGGGCACATTTCTGTTGACTCAGGCTTTACTTCCAGTGTTTCAAAAATCCGAGCGTCCAGATGTTGTTACGATTGGTTCGATAACCAGCTTACCGAACTTCGGCTTGCATGCTGCTTCCGTTCCTTTTTATGCAGCCAAGCATGGTCAGGCAGGGCTGGCGGATGGACTGCGCCAGATGCTGTGGGGAACCCCCGTGCGCTCAATCTGCATCCACCCGCCGTGGCTCAGAGACATTTCCCCGCTGGATGACGAGTGGGAGGCGGTGCCTTCACTTAGTAAAGGCGCATTAGCCACTAATCGTGACGTTGTGGAAGCGGTATGTTTTGCCATCACCCAGCCGCGCCATATCACCATTGCTTCAATGGTGATAGACAGCGACTCACGTGGTATAGATTATCGCGGGCATCTTGAAGCCTGATGCTCGGCTGGTGGTAAAATGAGGCGAACACATAAATGGGGAACTCCAAAATGATCAATCATGCTACCGTTGCCGAGTGGCTAAAAGCTTATGTTGACGCCTGGACGACTTACGATCCCGAGGCAATCGGCAGGTTGTTTTCAGATGATGCCATCTATTCGATCCATCCCTTCGACGAAGAACCTGTACGGGGTCGCGAGGCTATCGTTGCTGATTGGCTAGAATACCCTGATGCTCCCGGTACTTATGCCGCCCACTATGAACCAATTGCGGTTGATGGAAATATTGCTGTCACCAACGGGCGCACCCGTTACTTCGAAGCTGACGGCAAGACATTGGAGCGCATCTTCGACAATATCTTCGTCTTGCGTTTCAATGACGAGGGCCAGTGCGTCGAGTTCCGTGAGTGGTACATGAAGCCACGCACACAATAAGTGTCCACAGGAAAACAATTATGAACAGTCTGATGAAACAATACGGCGAACTATTGCAGGATACGCAGGACTTTCGTCCAATGCTGCTATCACTGCTCATGGATAGTGATCTCACCTTTGCACTGCCCGGCAATATGACGCTCGGAGAACTCTGTTGCGAGATAGGCGAGACCGAATACGGCTACATCAAGTCTTTCAGGACCTTCAAGCACGAATGGGGCTACCGCCATACTGACCCGGCGGTGATGATCAGCCTTGCTGCACTGACAGCGTGGTATGAAGGTCTTGATTCTGAGCTGGCAGCGGCGCTCCATGCGCTCACGGAAGATGACATTGCTACCAAAAAGGTACGTGGTAACTGGGCAGGCATCGAAAAAGAGCTTCAACTATACCGTGAAGCACTGCTGATGTTTTATGCGAAAGCAGGTGTTTATTTGCGGGCGCTGGGCAAAACGCTCCCCGACATCTGGATCGATTGGATGGGGTAAGTGGATGCTCAGAACAGTAACAAGCGAGGTCCCCATGTTGAAACTCATTCGCTGTGAATTCGAGGTTGATGCACCGCTGGAAACGGCATGGCAGCATCTAGCACAAGTTGAGCGCTGGCCGTCGTGGGCCAGGCACATTCGCCGGGTTGAATTGAAGCCACCCGGTGATCTGACGCTGCAAACAAGCGGTACATTTCACCTGAGTAATGGCGTTCGTTCAACGTTCAAAATGGTGGAACTGAATCCACCCCATCACTGGAAATGGGTCGGACAATTTTTATGGATAACCGTGCATTACGACCATATCTTCGAGCCAATCAACGATCAACGGACTCGGTTGATCTGGGT
>JAKEEQ010000319.1 GCA_022616515.1 Chloroflexota bacterium
ATCGGCACATCCGGCGTCGTATTTGCGCCGTTAGCCCAATATGCCTACGAACCGGAGGGCAAGCTCCATGCGTTTTGCCATGCAATGCCGGGGCAGTATCATTTCATGGGCGTGATGCTCTCCGCCGCCGGGAGCTTGCAATGGTACCGCGACACCCTTGCCCCGGATGATAAGTTCAGTAGCTTGATTGATGCAGCGAGGAGCATTGAGTCTGAGGGTCTCTTCTACCTGCCTTATCTGACCGGGGAACGCACACCACACGCCGACCCACTGGCACGCGGCGGCTTCATCGGCCTGACCGCCCGTCACACTCGCGCCCACATGACCCGTGCGGTGTTAGAAGGGGTCGCTTTTGGCTTGCGCGATAGTTTTGAATTGATCAAAAAAGCCACCGATATTCATGAGGTAAGGGTAAGTGGCGGCGGCGCACGCAGCGACCTGTGGCTGCAAATCATCGCCAGCATCATCAACTACCCGGTCGTTCCCACCGAGACCATCGAAGGCGCAGCCTATGGGGCAGCCCTGCTGGCCGGGCTTGGCAGTGGCCTGTGGAACGAGACACAGCATCTTGTCAACACCGCGCCAGCTATTGAGCCGGATGAGAGTGTAGCCCACTATGACGCCCAATATGCCATTTACCGGCAGCTATACCCGGCGCTTGTGGGCGTATTTCATGCCATCAGTGTGGAGGATTGACTAAATACAACAACGCAAAATATTTGCATTCGCCAAAATAGCATTTTCTCCCCACCCTAATCCTCCCCATAAATGGAGAGGGAAATTATAGCGCCGTCTATCATCTGTTCTCCCATTTATGGGGGAAATGTCGCGTTAGCGGCAAAGGGGGATACGGAAGTACAATATTTCACATTGTGCATACAAATCATTAAACAGGTATGCTAAGCCGTCCGTCCCTTAAACATTCCCTGAACTGCTCAATCGTTGATTGAATGCCGTCAACGATGGGCGTTTCGAAAACCTGTGCCATGCTCTCACGCAGCGTGGAATCATCAAAACCGGGCGGGAAAGGAAGCTGCGTTGCTTCAAAGGTAATCGCGACATCCGGCACAACCTCTCGTATAGCATCAACGACCTCCTGCATGGCAGCCGGACGCCCGCCCAGATTGAATGCAAAGGCTCCGTCCAACGGATAATCCGCCGCTTCAATGAATTGCAGGGCGACATCCGAGGCAAACTGGTATTGGGCCGATCCGCCAAATCCAATGTGATAATCCTGTCCGGCAGCAGCAGCCAGCATGGCCTTTGTCGGGTCACTGGTAAGCCCCTGATCGCGTCCCATGCCATACACCACGTAAGGACGTAAGGCAGTCGTGCTTAAGCCGTAATCCTTCCGGTAGACTTGCGCATTTTGCTCATTGCACTGCTTGTAACCGCCGTAGAGTGTGCTGGGCTTGAGCAGTGCTGAGTGCTGAATCAAGCCCGGCGGGTATTCCTCAGGCGGGCCATACACCGCAATGGATGAGGCATATACCACATGACCGATGTTGGTCGCGATTGCGCCCTCAAAAATATTTAACGTGCCAATCACGTTAACCAGTGCGCCCTGCACCGGATTGGCCTTGCAGAATGGAACTTGCAGCGCCCCAAGGTGGATGATATGGGTGATGTTGTGCGCCTTTATAGTTTCCTCAACCTGTGCCCGGTCAGTCAAATCCCCACGCACAAATGTAATGACTGCCTGTTCATTAGCCGAGAGCAGTAGATTGAGGCGGCTGCGATTCTCGCTAAGATCAAAACTGACCACCCGCTCACCCCGTTTAACCAGATGCCGCACCGTCCACGCACCAATGCAGCCCATCGACCCCGTGATAAGATAGTTGTTCATGCCGACACCATCCTGTTCTCCAGCCTGCCAAGTTTTTCGATTTCCACTGTTACCGCATCACCCGGTTTCATCCATTCCGGGTTAGCTTTGCCCAGAATGACGCCTTCTGGTGTGCCGGTAGCGATAATATCACCCGCTTCAAGCGGAAAATACTGGCTGATATAACTAACGATTGCGCGAACCGAAAAGACCATATCCCTTGTATTGGAATCCTGACGCAGTTCATCATTGAGCCACGCCTGAATACGCAGATTCTGTGGTTCCGGTATTTCATCGGCAGTCACCAGATAGGGGCCAATGGGCAAAAAATTATTGAGCGTTTTGCCGAGTAACCATTGGCTGGTGCGGGTTTGCAGATCACGTACACTCACATCATTGCCATTGCAGTAGCCGAGCACGTAGTTCAGCGCGTCTGCTTCGCTAACATGAGATGCTTTTTTGCCCATCACTACCACCAGTTCTGCTTCATAATCATACTGCGTGGCAGTGTCTGGCAGTGGAACTTCGTCCCCATGCGCCGCAATCGCATTTTGGAACTTGGAGAACAGCACCGGGGTTGATGATAACTCCAACCCCGATTCGATGGCGTGCTGGCGATAGTTTAGCCCGATACAAATAATTTTGCCGGGAGCTGGTACGACCGGGCCCAACTCCAAGTCTTCCTCTTTATATAAAAATGTCTCTGATACAGACATATCCAGTAACTTTTGCAGGGCCGGAAGGTAGTCCAACGCTCTGCGGAAAAAGTCGGATGCCGACGCCGGTAATTCAAAATCAATCTCGTCGGCTAACGCTGTCCCCGCTTCCGCAACGTCAATGATCCCCTGTTCAGTGGCGATCCCCGGCGTTTCACCGCCCGGCTTTCTAATGGTAACAAGTTTCATCGTTCCAAAAACCTTTCTTTAGGAGCAAACAATAAATTTCAGCCAGTAGCGTCGTCGCTGGTAACTGGCTTTTCTGGATGTTCCGCCGGAAGTGGACTGCGCAGTGTCCAGCCGCCATCCACCACCAGATTATGCCCGGTAATCTGGCTGGCCTGCGGAGAAGCCAGAAAGAGTACGGCATTCACAATGTCGTCAACCGTTCCGGGCCGCCCGCTAATTGTTACCGATGCCCAATTTTCTGCATACTGTGGATCTTCGCGCTGGGTGCGTTCCGTCAGGGTTGCACCGGGGCTGATAGCGTTAACCGTAATGCCATACGATCCCAATTCCAGCGCCAGCGATTTTGCCAGCATCTGGACAGCCGCTTTGGTCATACTGTAAACGCTAAAATTGGGGAAGGCGCGTAATCCCACCACCGATGACATCAAGATGATGCGTCCCGGTTTTCCGGACGCTATCATTTTAAGAGCCGCCGCCTGTGCCAGAAAGAACGTGCCACGCAAATTGACATTTACGACTCGATCAAATGTATCCGGTGTACATTCCAGAAAGCCCGCATATTTGGTGATGCCAGCATTGGCAACCACAATATCCGGAGTCCCGCTGGCGTCGATTAAGTTCTGAACCGTCTCCGGCAGCGCAGCATCGCCCACATAGGGAAACACTCGCTGTTCCCCAACCGCTGTATTGATCGCGTCTGCGGCCTGCTGGGTGAGCGTGGCATCGATATCATTTAGGGCAACCGTCGCACCCTCTTCGGCAAATGCCTTGCAAATACCGAACCCGATGCCCTGCCCGGCCCCGGTCACCACAACTTTTTTATCTGAGAAGCGCTTCATAATGATAGCAGCCATCCTTGATGATGTAGGATGGTAAGTGTTTGAGGCATAAGTAGCGTCCTTGTTAAATCCGGCTGTATCATCCCACGATTTTACAGCAGAATCCCGTGTTGGCTACTTATGCCTGTTGTGGCCGTTTTATGTGGTTAATCCGTAACCCAGAACCCACTGCGGTTCTTCTGAATCCGTATCTAAGGCTTTCCGGGGGATTTGGGCCAGACTGCGCGGCCAGCTAAACGGCAGTTTACCGGAGAACGGTTTCTCGCCGAACAGAACATCGGCAATACCCTGCCCTTGTGTGCCGGGAAGCCACGCCGCGATAAACGCATCCATTAACGGTAGCTGCATATTAACAATAATTGGACGTCCTGAGATCAGGATCACGATGAGTTTGTCACAGTGGTTACGGGCATTTTCCAGCAGGGTAATATCTTCTTCGGACAGCACGAGGTCGGCCCGGTCACCAGCTCCCTCAGCGTAGGGTGTTTCCGCAATCACAGCAATACCTACAGTGAAGCGCTCATCCTTCGCAAAATCGCCGTCTCTCTTGTAAACCACTCGCGCTGCATTGGCTACAAGCGCTTGTATTCCGGCCAGAAGCGATGTTCCGTCAGTGATGGCCCCTGAACCGCCCTGCCATTCGATGGTCCACCCGCCGCATTGCAGGCCGATGTCATCCGCCGCCGGGCCAATCACCACCAGTTCAGAGATGTCTTTTGTTAGTGGCAGCACCTGATGCTCGTTCTTGAGTAGAACCGCTGATTTGCTAACTGCTTCCCGTGCGAGTGAGCGGTGTTCGTCACTGCCGACTTCATCTAACAGCGCGTCATTGCCAAACGGCTGCCCAAAAAGGCCCAGTTCTAGCTTCACACGCAAAATTCGCGCAACGGCGTCATCAATGCGTGACTGGCTGACATCGCCCTTCTCGACCGCTTCGGTCAGTGTGGCAACAAACCGCTTGAAATCATACGGAACCATAATCATGTCAAGCCCGGCATTGATCGCAGTCACTACACAGGTATAGAAATCGGGGTCCAACTGGTCGATTGCCATCCAGTCCGAGACGAGGAATCCCGTAAAACCACACTCGCCCTTGAGGACATCCGTCAGCAAATATTTATGCCCGTGCAGTTTGTCGCCATTCCACGACGAGAACGACGCCATGATCGAGAGAATGCCCTCATCAATGGCCGACCGGTACGGTGCCAGATGAACACTGCGCAGGGTTTCTTCATCAAATACGGCATTTCCTTGATCGATTTTCCAGTTGGGGGTTGCGGCCTGCCAGTTCACTTCGGACAGCCAGCTCATATACCGGGTTGTACCCCAGGTTGTTCCCCCATCGGCAACAAAATGTTTCGCAGTTCCCAGTATCCATCGGTCATCATCGCGCTTCTTTTGCAGACCCTTGACATAAGCACGGCCTAACTGCGCAACCACCATCGGGTCTTCGCTAAAACCTTCATAGGTCCGTCCCCATCGAATATCCTGGGGAACAGAAAGAGCCGGTGCAAATGTCCAGTGTGCCCCGACCGCCAGCAGTTCCGTCCCGGTCGCATAAGCGATCTTCTCGACGAGTGCTGCATCACGAGTCGCGCCCAGCGCGATATTATGCGGGAATATCACTGCACCCTTCACATTGCTGTGCCCATGTACCGCATCCGTACCGTACAGCAGGGGAATTTTCAGGCGCGTTGTCAGGGCAGACTCCTGAAAGGCCCGTACCATATCAGCCCACATTTGAGGATTATTAGGGGTGGGATTTCCGCCACCACCACTCAACACCGAACCAATAAAGTATTCGGCGACCTCAAACGGGGTGATGCTGTTTTTCTCAACCTGTGTCATCTGCCCGACTTTTTCGGCCAGCGTCATCTCTTCGACTAATGACGCCACCGATGTATCGATATTCTCAGAAAAAGTATTGAGATCTGTTGATTTGTGCATGTACTATGTCCTATTTATCAACGCCGGTAATCACTATACCTTGAATAAACACGCGCTGCGCGATGAAAAAGATCGTTAACGGCAAAATCATCGAAATGACGGACGCGGCTAAGATCAACTCAGTATTTTGCTCATACAAGCCGTTAAACTCTGTCAACCCCACCGAAATCGGATTTTTATTGCGGCTGCCTGCCAGATAAATCAGTGGCCCAAAAAAGTCATTCCATGCAAAGAAGAAATGAAACAAAGACACCGCCGTTAATGCCGGTATAGACTGCGGCAGAATGATCGAGAGGAACGTCCTGAACGGACCCGCCCCGTCAACTTGAGCCGCTTCTTCCATTTCGCACGGAATGGTCAGGAAATATTGTCGCAGCAAAAACACATTATACGCATTCCCGAAGAGCTGCGGAACAATGAGCGGATACCACGTCCCGCCCCAGTTGAGCACTCTAACAAAGAATGCATACGTTGGCACCAGTGTAACCGCCGGTGGCAAAATAATTGTCGACATCAGCACCATAAACAGGATGTTCCTGAATGGAAACCTGAAACGAGCAAAACCATAGGCAACCAGTGACGATGCTACCAGCGTTCCAATCATTGTCACAAACGCATACACCAGCGTATTACCCAGCAGGCGTGGAAATGAGATCTCATTCCAGGCTTCAGGATAATTGCTCCATTGCACCGACCATTCATACGCTGGTTCGAGCAGAAAGGTGTTCCCTTCCCACTCAATCAGCGACTGATCAGGATCATTAATGTCAATGAAAACACTGGCTCCACGCCGCCGTCTTTGAATAAGTGCCCATTGTTTGATGCCCTCATCAGTAGGCACATTGTACACATCATAACTTTCGCCTTCATAGTCAAATTGAATAATATCGCTTGGCAAAAGCGGTGAATTCGGCGCTGAAGCCTGTGCCTGCGACTTTAAAGAGGTCACTATCCCAAACACCAGCGGCATCACATAAAGGGAAAGTATTATCAACGCAAAGAGTGTGATGCTGGCACCGTATAATAAATTTCGTCGGCGTTTAGCAATCTGATAAGACGACAACTTCGCGCGACTGACATCTCGGGATGAAAACTGTTGTTGATCTGTGATCGCTGACATTAGTTTGCCTCCCCGGAGTAGTACACCCAGAACTTACTGCTGGCAAACAGAAACAGGGTGATCATCATAGCGATGATGAACATTAACCACGCCAGCGTGGCTCCATATCCCATGTTCTGGAATTTGAATGCCTGATTATAGAAATGGATCATGTAAAAGCGGGTGGTTCCCTCGGGATAGCCGCTGCCCAGATTAAGCACCCAGGGCACGATAAAGTATTGCAGTAAGCCCACCGTGCTCAGGATGAGGTTATAAAAGATAACCGGACTCATCATGGGTACAGTGATAGAGATCAATCGCCGCAGCCAGCTTGCCCCGTCAATAGAGGCGGCTTCATGCAGTTCAGTTGGGATGTTCTGTAACCCGGCCAGATTAATTAACATGGCGTTGCCGATCCCCCATAAACCAATCAGGGTGTAGGCAAAGTAAATCAAATCTGGATTATCTAACCAGCGTGGGCCTGTGCTAATGTTGGTGGCTTCAAACCCGGTCAGATATTCGATAAGCCGGTTGATCCATCCAGATTGGGGGTTAAGCACGGACGACCAGATCAGAATACCAGCAATTAAAGGAACCATCGTGGGCGCATAAAAAAGTGTTCTGAAAAGATTGGGGGCCATAAGATGTTTTGAGTTAAGTAGTACGGCCAACATAAACGCTGAAAACATGCCAATCGGCAGCGAAATTGCCCCAAATACAAACGTCACCCTCAGGCTGTCCCAGGTGTTGGCGTCGTCAAACAACATACGCTTCCAGTTATCCAGTCCGATGAATCTGGCATCATCGGGCGCAGACAGGGTGAAATCGTATGTGGAAAAGACTAATGAAATAATCATCGGCGCAAGATAAAAAATCAAGAATCCGATTAACCATGGCGTGATAAACAAAAGCCCCCAACGGGCTTCGCGTCTGCGCGATGGTGATCTATATTCACCTAAACCAGGCTTGAGCTTCATGCGTTGTGTAAACATTGGCATATCCTTGGTCCAAAACGCGGATTGGTGGAGTAAAGACCTGACAGAGCAAGTTCTCCATCAGGTCTCTATAACTAGTGTGTGTTAGTTAGCGGCCTCAAAAATCGCCTGTAGATCAGCCTGAAGCGTATCGAGCGCAGCGTCAATATCGGCATCGGCGTTGTTGTCTACTTCCTGCGTATACTCGACGTAACGGTCAGTGGCCTCAAGGAACGACGGCATGGCCTCTTCGTGATTGGGGTTGTCTGGATAAGACAGACCATCAACCACAATTTGCCAGTTCTTGTCTGCCCAGTTTACATCCGGGTAGGTCTCGCCCTGAGTTGCCACCAGACGGTCAAAGTAGCCGTCTTGCAGGCTCAGGCGGGCAGGCATACCACCGTATAGCGTAGTGAGTTCATCAGCCTTTTCGCCCAGCAGGTAGGTCAACACGGTGAATGCTTCTTCGGGATGTTCACTGGACTGCATGATGCCAAAGGTGTCAGCGTGAAGTTTCGCGGTGGTCACGCCATCATTGGAAGGCACAGGCGCGAAATCCCACTCGTCACCGATGTCAGCCGTTCCCCAGCCCATAAACCACAGATGTATGGTCACCATACCAATGTTACCAGTCCCAAACCAGTTACCACCGGGGCCACCCAGCAGTTCGCTGTTACCATATACGCCGTTGGGATAGAAATAATCTTCCCACATGGCCGTATGATACCACTGCTCGGCTTCCCGCCAGTGTTCGGGAACAACAGCATTGCCCTCCTCGTCCGCAAAGTTGCCGGAGCCAAACAGGGTGTCACGTCCGCGGACGTCGGTGAACTGGTTGCCATAGCCAAATTGGATGATATTGTTGGGATCGAAACCTTCCATCGTGGCATCATTACCATTTTCATCGACGGTCAAAATCATAGCCAATTCGCGCAGTGTCTCGATATTCCATTCACGTTCATTGCCATCCCAATCTACATACAGTTCGCCGTAGGCGCTGGGCGGGTATGGAATGCCTGCTTCATCGAACAAGCGAGTGTTGTACATCATAAATGAGGGGAATACCGCAAAGGGGATACCAAGCTGGCCTTCACCCTCAATACGATAAAACTCAACAAGCGATGCATCGAAATCGGTCAGGTCGTAGTTGTTTGCTTCAATCAGGTCAGTGAGGTCCAGCCATGCACCCGGAAACGATGCACGGCCCCGGATACCCATTGGACCAACAATATCGGGGGCATTGCCTGCGGCAATTTGTGTGCTCAAAACGGCATAAGCCTGATCGTTATCTACGATCTCCAGAACAAGTTCAATGTCATCCTGAGAATCGTTGAATTCGGCTACGATGGCTTCCTGGGCTTCAATGACCGGCGCATCCGTGCCAGCGCCCAATCCGACATACCAGCGGATGGTAACGGCATCCTGTGCCTGAACTGGTTCGGCAGATTGGTTGCCGGTTGAAGGTACGAGTGCCACTGCCAGTAGGGCAATGACAAGAATCCAGATGAACTTACGCATGATATTTCCTCCAAATAAACAATTCAATTTGCGCTTTGAGAGCGCTCTCATGGGTAGGTAAAAATTTTTTCTCTTCAGTTTTCTTACAATAACTCCTCCTTCTCCAATGCGCCAGTATATTAGTTGAGAGCGCTCTCAAAGATAAGTAAAAACTTTACACATCAATTACTACATTTTTATCAATGTAGTCGTGCAAATTCTTTATCTGGGCCGCTCCACAACTGGAACGAATAATCAATTGATTGGGCAGTATGGTATGCACGGGATGATCGACATCCGAACTGATCAGCTTGCGGAGTAATTCAACCGCCATCTGCCCCGTCTGACTGATGGGCTGCCGTACCGTTGTCAAACGTGGTTCGGTTTGAGTAGCTGGTGGCAAATCATCAAAACTTACGATGGCGATTTCATCTGGCACGGAAATCCCCGCTTCACGTAAAACGGTCATTGCTCCCAGAGCCATTGAATCGGAACAGACAAACACGGCATCCGGTTGCTCAGGCATGAGTTCTTTCATTGCCTGAGCACCGCTCTGTACCGAAAAATCACCATAGGTAATCAACTTGTCGTCTATGGCTATCCCATGCTCTTCAAGCGTAGCGACATACCCGTGCAAACGATCATCACCCGCTGTGTTTTCGTCGGTGGCGATGATGCCGATTCGCTCATAGCCCAGCGACACAAGATGCTCGGTTGCCATTCGTGCCCCGGCCACATTATCTGTATCCACAAAGTTAACTTTTTCGGGTGTCGTATCCGGTCGTCCGATGACGACAAATGGCATGTGATGTCTCAGCAGGCGCGGAATGATCGAGTCTTCTTTGCGGTCTGCCGTGATGATCAAACCATCAATCAGGCCCGTGTTTAAGATACTCTTCATCGTAAAATCTTCTTCTTCACGCGAGTGAAAAAGAAAAAGCGATAAGGTTAACTTGTACTGATTTGACGCTTGAGACACACCCTGAATGAGACGCGGGAAGTAGGGGTCGGTGAAAACGGCGTAGGCTTGGCTTGGGATAACCAGCCCGATGATATTGGACCGATCAGAGGCAAGTGAACGCGCAATCATATTCGGCTGATAGCCTGTCTCGGCTATGACCCTTTGAACACGTTCTCGAACTTCGGGGCTGATATAAGGATAATCATTAATTACCCGTGAAACTGTTGCCCTCGATACGCCCGCTAATTTGCCAATTTCTTCTAAGGTAAGATTTTTCACTTTACATACCTTTGAGAGCGCTCTCAACAAGCTATATAAAGCATACCTCACCTTCAGGTCTGTTGTCAAGAATATTTGCGTGACATGAATTAGAGGACGAAACATACCGTTGTCAAGCGACATTGTGCTGTTAAGCACTTTTGAAGATATGCCGACTATTGCCCCTGTTTGCGGTTGGCGGGCGGACACGGCGCTGTGTCCCTACGGAGCCGCCCGGGTAAAGGTGAATCGCCATAATATAGATGTGTACGTAGGGACGCCCAACGGGGCGTCCGCCACCGAAAAAACCATGAACTTTTGCCGCTATCAACGGCTTATGCAAAAACTGTCTCCCCCTCAACCGTTTTCGGGGGAGACACAGAGGGGGTGCTTTTTGGTGGTCCATCAACGTGTGCTGTGGATATATCAGCTTCAAATCGGGTGGCTGGATAGACCGGGAGCATTTACCCCCAGCCGCAGTTATTGTTGCTAGTCGCCAATCAATCGTACGTTATCAATCAGAATCTGGCCTTCAAAAGCGCTGACACTCGTGCCCACTTTGATACCATACTGATTGATAGCTGAGGGATCACCCATCGAACTCAAGTCCGCGACAACGGTGGTCCACTCACCGGGAACAAGCATCGTATCAGAGGTATTGGCCCATGTCCACTCCTCGCCCGTCAGAACGAAGACCTGCGCGATGAAGTCCCCCGCCCCTTCTTGAATAAATACATCAAACGCCAGTTGATTTCCGGTCCAATCGACTCCACCTGCTGGCTCAACATAAATGCCCGTCTCCTCCCATGTTGTCCCGGAGAAGATCGCCTCAATTGCCAGCGCGGAATTACCTTCACTGGCGTTTTCATTGGTAAGGTCCATCGACTTGCCCGCCGTCCAGTAATCGGCAAGCTGCCACTCAGAAAAATCACCTTCAAAGTTGTGCAGGATTTCTTCGCTGACGGAGGGTTCTTCAGCGGCAACTTCCTCACCGCCCACAAAACTCGGTGGCATGACCTCTAAATCAGCAGATGCTGTTTCCATGACGACACCATACACCTCAAATTCCCACAGCGAACATCCCCACTCGGTGGCGCGGGTGAGGCAGTTCATCCGCACAAAACGGGTATCAACTGGTTCAGCAAGAGTAATATCGTCAATTTGCCCATCGCTGGCAGGCTCACTGTAAACCGTCACCCACGCGGAGCCATCCCAGACCTGAATTTCATAACTTGCCGCATGAGCAACTTCCCATTCCAAAATCACCTGATTGATGGTGTAGACTGCGCCAAGATCGACATCCAGCCACTGTCCATCGGCATATTCGGTGGACCAACGGGTATTATCCAGCCCATCAACGGCATATTCAGCCAGATGTCCCTGACTTTCCACCGTGGATGCCATTGCCGATTTGCCGAGTGCAACATTGTCGCTGTTGGGGTCAATCACCTGAACCACAAACTCGGCCCGGCTAGTATTTCCGCTGGAGTCAGTGGCCGTCACTTCGAGATATGATGTACCGATGTCGCCAAACATCAGCGATAACGCTCCGGTGTCGCCAATGGCTGCCTCCACAACGGCAGGATTGGTGTTTCCGGTCAATGCAAAACTCAAGTTGTCGCCGTCTTCGACATCATCAAACACGTCCTGAAGATTGACGTATTCCGCTATGGCTTCCGCCC
>JAKEEQ010000320.1 GCA_022616515.1 Chloroflexota bacterium
AGAATAACGGCTACTGAGAGAGAAACAAGCGGCAGCAGCAGTTCACCAAACAGTTCATCAGGGTCCAACACATCAAACACCGCTGGCCCCATCATAATGCCAATCAGCAGCAGCAAAATAATTGACGGGAGTTTGAACCGCCAGGCGATCCACTGAGCACCAATCCCCAGTACAACAATAATCGCTATTCCAAACAGTGTTTCTTCGCCCACAATCTTTCCTTCACTGACCTACCCCGTATTCTGGAATCACGCGGTGAATTTGGCTTCAAAAAGTAGAGAGATGTTAACGCAATTGATTATAGAGGGGCAAACAAAAACCCACGTTTTAAGCGTGGGTTATTAAGAGCGGGTAACGGGAATCGAACCCGTGTCAACAACTTGGGAAGCTGCTGTGTTACCTCTACACCATACCCGCAAATCTACTATCATTTTATTCAATAGGCGTTGTCAAGTCAAGAGGACGACCGAGAACGGAACTCTAACTTTTTTTAGTACTCTGGTACTGTTCGGGATTGGTTTCAGAACCCGTATGCTAGTAGAGTAGTACAGCCTTTATAATGCGAGGAACCTGAATGTATACTCCAAACGAAATTATGTTCCCGCCAGATGTTATCAAAGAACTGCGGGCTATGCGCGGAGAAGTGTGGCAGGATTTAGTAAAAAGAGTTTTACAGCAATCTGATACACATGAAGATAAGTTAGCCTTTGTCTTGATGATGATACGCTTGAACGGCTGTCTTGAATGCGAAACCGACAGCTATCGGGCCATGCGCGGGTGCGATTTGTGCGCCGTCCAGACCCTGCGTCGCTACAAGGGTCCTGATTCCGATCTCGTTAACCTGTTTAATCAGGCGCTGGATGATATTCGCCAGTATAAGAAATTCCATGTTCGCCGTTTCACAAACACGGAGTTTATTCCAATAGTTGGATAAAATAGTGTCAGTCTTGGAAAAACTTGAATGCAAGCCCACTCGCTTGCATTTATGGTTTTTAGAGGAAGTTAAATCAAAATATGACCGAATCCTCACCAACCACCAACCGGCGCAATGAACCAGATTGGGCGTCTCTAAACGACATCAATTTTTTGCTATATAACCGCTTCGCCCACCCGCTGAATGCTGCCCTATCCGCCATAGAACTGTCCGAATCACCGGACACCACCGGATTTAGCGCCGAATGGTGGCGCAACCGTGCCAAAGACAAAATTGCCTCAACCCTGAGTATTGTGATGGCCTGGTCATGGCTCATCCAGTATAAAAACGGTATGGCCCTTCCCCGGCAGGCCATTCGCCCCGTGTCCCTTGATGAAACTATTCAATGGCTGTCCCAGAAGCTAAAAATGAGCGAGCGCGATTCGGCTGAATTAACCAGCATCATGCTCAGTGCCAATCAGGAAACACTGTATGAAGCATTGTTATTGTTATACAGCGTCGCGTTAAGTCAGGGGTCTGGCGTCAAGGTGTCATGGGATGCCTATCTGGACCGGGTTAATTTCACCATCGGCTTCAAACGACGCAATGAAATTGCCCCAATTTCGGATATTGAACGATTAATTCAATCCTTTAAATCTCACTGGCGCTCTCAGTTAACGGCCTTCGAATTGCGTCTGGCACAGAACTTTCTTGAATTGAACAACATCGATCTTACCTTTGAGGACAGTGGCGACCGTGCCCAATTTCGCTTCACCATTGCGCGTATGCCCGATCAGGTTAAACAGATTGTCTCCGTTAAAGAGGATGGAAAGGTTGGACCAGAAAAACCCACCGAAGAATTCCTTTCCATGGCCGATCCCACCCTGCACAGTGACACAGATACCATAGTTCTCCAGTCGTCTGTTGAACTGGATGATTCATCAGAGATATGGAGTGATGAGACACGAGTTAAGACTCTAAGAACCGCTCAGGCCGCTCCTCCTCCCTCCGAAGCCCTCAGCGAGTGGAGATCGTTTATGGAGTACGAGTCGGTCGATTGGGAATCGGTTGGCTTCATCAATAAATATGCTTATCAGCGCCTCACCAATCCGGTCATTAAGGCGCTCGGTCATCTGGACACGATTCGTCACTCCAACGGACAGGGCGATGTGCGCGAACTCAGTGTGAATAATGCCGAGCGGCATTTAGAAATGCTCATAGTGTCGATGAAATCGTTGGCGGTGCTCACCCGCTGGAAAGTTACCCATGAAATCGACGTGCCTGATCGTCCCATTAAACCACACGAGATACCGCCGTGGCTGAAAACCACATTGGGCCAACACACCACTCTGGACTTCAAGCACACAATGGGGCTGCTGGTTAACAGTGATACCCTTTATGAGGCACTGCTGCTGATAACTAATGTCACGCGCAATATCGGCACGCTGGAGCAGATCATTTTGCGGGATGCTAAGAACGGCAAAGGTGTGTGGCTGCGCTTCATTTTCGTGCCGCCCAAAGACCGCCGTTATAAGAGCAAGCTCGACGTCCTCGACTCGTTTGTGCGCTCTAATCCAATGGGCGAAGATCTGGCGACACAATTCTCGGTCGCCGACGACCTTTTCAAAGCCAATGGCACAAAAATGGTGCTGCAAGAGAATATGAAGACCAACCAACAGGCATTTGCTGTGCTCTTGCCTGCTAAATCGCTCGAAACACCTCCTGCCGAAGCTCCGGAAGCTTCAGAGAAAAAAAAGACGGATAAAAAGAAGACAGCAAAAGTACCAATGATTAAGGCCGATGATACAAATGGACCTTGACTTCATCGCTGCTGAAGCCGTTCGCCGGTTCGATGATTATCAGGCGTTTGTGCATTATGTTGTGCTGCAAGAACAATCGGATGAAGAACTGGATACGCTGGTCGAACGCATTGCCGCGCCGATTGTTGAGGCTATCGACTGTACCCGGTGCGCCAACTGCTGTCGCAACCTCGATATTTACCTGACCGAAGCTGACGGCGCACGACTGGCCGAAGCCATTGATGTGCCCCTATCATCTATCATTGACCACGCGGAAACCCTGTCATTTTCTGGATGGTAATTTGTGCAGCATCTATCCCCACCGCCCGGAAAGTTGCCTTATTTACCCCGCTTTTACGCCCGATTTCCGCTGGACCATCGACACTATTCTGCAAGGCGTCGATGACATTGAAGAAGGAATTGGGCTGGTGACTTTACATGTCGCGGGCAACATCCACCGGCTGTATATCAAGCACCCGTATCAAATCCACCACATTAACTTGTAAATTCATCCCCCGCTGCCCGGCACTCAGCAAAATCCAATCCAAATCAACAGCACGGGCATCGATGAAAACCGGCCAGTTCTTGTTGGTCAACATCAACGGCGAAATGCCTCCTACCTTCAGTCCGGTGAGCTTTTCGGCCTCATCATGACCCGCCATGCGCACTTTCTTCATATCCGCCGCCTGGGCCATTGCTTTCAGATCAAGTTCGCGGCCTGCCGACAACAGCACCAGCATCGGGCGACCTCTGGCGTTTTTATCATCTGGCATAACCACCAGCGTCTTATAGACCCGGTGCAGATCAATGCCAAGCACCGCCGCCACCCTATCCGCGCTGTGAATCGAGTCATCGAATTCATGGACAACATAGTCGATGTTGCTGCGCTCAAGTAAACGCATGGAATTGAGTTTAGCCATTCGTCGATTAACCTTTATCTAATGTGCATACCAATGGTAAAATCTGTCTGCTTACGCCATTTGCGTCCCCGGAGTACACATGTTTAACTGGTTACTGATTTTTGGGCCAATGCTTACCGCTGGTACTTTAGCATTTCTCCCAGCCCATAAGCGTTTTCTACAACTCACGACCCTCATTCCACTGGCCCTGTTTGCCGGGTTGCTTGCGCATGCGGGAGACATTGCTGACGGTAAAACGTTTCGCACTACTTACCAGTGGGTAGACGCGCTGGGCCTTGAACTCAGTCTCGTTCTTGATGGGCTGAGCTTTCTGTTTGCCTTGATTATCACTGGCATCGGAACCCTTATTGTCTTTTATACCAACAGTTACTTCCAGAAAGATGATGAGACGCACCGTTTTCTCATTTACCTGTTCATTTTCATGTCTGCCATGCTGGGCATTGTTCTGTCGGGCAACTTCCTCGGCATGTTTATTTTCTGGGAATTAACCACTATTTCCAGCTACTTGCTGATCGGTTTCAAGCATGATTATAGCGTGGCCCGTATCGGGGCAAGACAAGCCCTGATTGTCACTGGCGGCGGCGGGCTGGCGCTGCTGGGCGGCATCGCGATGGTTGGGGTCATGTCCGGCGGTGTCTACGATTTTGCTGCCCTTGACGCCATGGCTGGTGAACTGGCAGATCATGCCCTGTTTGAAGCAGCCCTGATCCTGATCATTATCGGCGCATTTACCAAAAGTGCCCAGTTCCCATTCCATTTCTGGCTGCCGGGCGCAATGGAGGCCCCGACGCCCGCCAGCAGCTTTCTACACAGCGCGACGATGGTCAAAGCAGGCGTGTATTTGCTTGCCCGCTTAGCGCACACCTTTGGCGGCGGTGACATCTGGTTGTATGCGTTAGGTAGTATCGGTCTATTTACCTTTGTCTACGGGGCGTTCATGGCCCTCAGCGCCTATGACCTCAAGGCGATTCTGGCCCACACCACCTTGAGTTGGCTGGGGGTGCTTATCGCCCTGATTGGCATCAACACTAAAGACAGTCTAAAGGCGGCAATGGTTGGCATTCTCGCCCACGCTTTGTATAAGGGTGCACTGTTTCTCGTCGTTGGGGCCATCGATTATGAAACAGGCACCCGCGATATTCGCAAGTTAGGCCGTCTGGCTGGGGCGATGCCCGTGACCGCTGTGGCATCCGCGCTGGTGCTGCTCAGCATGGCAGGCGTCCCGCCCATGCTTGGCTTTGTTGCCAAAGAAACACTCAAAGTCGCCTCCCTCGAACATGTCCCGGATGCGTTTGCGGCAGTTTTTCCGGTTGCGGCGGTGGTTGGCTCTGCTCTGACGGTGGCCGCTGCCACCATGATCGGCCTTGAGATATTTCTTCGTAAACCACAACACGGCGAGGATTTATATGCTCATGAAGCACCCCTGCCGATGTGGTTCGGTCCGCTCATTCTGGGTGGTCTATCTCTGATACTGGCACTGTTCTTGCATCAATTTCTTGACCCAATCATCAATCCGGCCCTATCAGCGGTTTATAGCGACCCTGCGGAAGTGGAACTGTATCTGCTGCCCGCTTTGGATGATCTGGCCTTTCAACTCAGTCTATTGTCTATAGCCATTGGCGTCGTGATAGGTGTCACCAATCGACCACTGCGTGATAGTCTGCAAAACAAATCCCTGCTCGACCCAACCCATGTTTATAATAAAATCTTCGGCATTGGCGATGACAAGGTCGATGTACGCTCTCTACTTGGTCAGGGCTACCGCTTCGTTAATCGCCGCCTGCAAGATGGCATCCTGCGCCACTATTTAAACTACGTGTTTTTCACATTCGTGTTGATTATGATTGCGGTCATTATTCAAGTATGGGGGAAACTTAAGCTGCCGTCCTTTGAGCTTGATGAAATTACCCTGCTGGAAACCTTCATCGCTGTGATTATCATGATTTCTGCGGTTGCCACCACCTTTGCACGCCGCCGTTTAGGGGCAGTGGTTTGGGCCGGGGCAGCGGGTGTCAATATCGCCTTGCTTTTTGCCCTGTTTGGTGCACCGGATCTGGCTTTTACGCAGCTTCTCATTGAAGTTCTGACCCTGATATTTCTGATGCTGGCTTTTCGCCTGCTGCCACGTTTTATGCAGGACACCAGCCGCTTCACGACCTTTCGCACCATGCGGGATGGCGTCATAGCGGTGATGGTCGGGCTGGTATTTGGATTGCTGGCACTGCTGGCGTCCTCCAACCGTGAAGCCCCACCCATTCGCTACTGGTTTGAAGAAAACGCCTACGAACTCGGCCAAGGCCATAACATCGTTAACGTTATTCTGGTCGATTTTCGCGGCCTGGACACCCTCGGCGAGACCACCGTGCTGGTCATCGCGGCGCTTGGTGTGCTGGCCCTGATTAGCCCGATGCCGCTGCTGGATATGCTGGATAAACATTTTAAAGAGCGTGTCCGCCAGCAACTTGAAGCAGAAGCCGCTCTGGAAAAAGATAGCTCGATCATTTCACATATTTACGAGAATATCAACCGTGTGCTGCTGGCAGGCGATGACTTCCGGGGAGACGACAATGCGTGAGAATATCTTTACCAGTTTCACGACCCGCTTGATGGTCAGTTTTCTATTCATGCTGTCGCTGTACCTGCTGCTGCGTGGGCACAACTATCCGGGCGGTGGTTTCATCGGCGGTCTGGTTGGCGCATCAGGTGTGGTTTCCCTGTACATCAGCCGCGCTGCCTCCAACGGGGCCGTAACACGCAACTCACCTCGTATCCGGCCCGGCTCAAATTTCTGGGGCTACCTGATGTTTATAGGCATTACGATGGTACTACTTTCTGGGATGTGGGGGCTGCTCTTTGGCAACGCCTATCTGGATGCGTGGTGGTACACGTCCATCATTCCCGGCATTGGCAAAATTGGCACACCTTTCTTTTTTGATGTGGGCGTCTATTTGACGGTGGTCGCTGTTATCATCAGCATTACCCGCGTGCTCGCCAATGTAAAAAATCCTGATGACATTTATGAGGAAACTGGCGAATGAATTTTGTTCTAGCACTTACCGTCGGCGTCTTGTTCGGGGTCAGCACCTATTTTCTTCTAAAGCGCAGCGTAGTGAAATTGCTGCTGGGTGTCTTGATGCTCAGCTATGGCACTGAACTACTCATCTTTATGATGGGCGACTTGAGTGAACGCAATATGCCCATCCTTGAACTTGGTGAAGAACCGTTCGCCGATCCAATCCCGCAGGCGCTGATTTTAACCGCCATCGTGATCGGCTTCGGGTTTACCGCCTTTACACTGATGCTCGCCTATCGCTTTTATTTTGACCTGCGCACCGAAGACCTTGATCAAATGGTCGAAGAAACGGAAGTACATGGATAGATTTATCGTCCTACCGCTCCTTATTCCGCTGACCACGGCCATCCTCGCCATGATAGCGCCGGGCCGTGTGCCGCGTCGTTGGGTCGTGCGGACTGCACTAACGCTCAATCTGGCGGCGGCACTGTGGATTTTCGCCACAATTTTGCGGGATAACACGGTACTCGTAACCAATGCCGGAGCATGGCCCGCACCGTATGGCATTACACTTGCAGTTGATGAATTGAGTGCATTGATGTTAACCATCACCGCCGTCCTTGCATTGGGCGTGGGGATTTTCGGTGATATTACCATCGACATAACCCGCGAACGCTTCGGCTTCCTCCCCATCCTGAATTTCATGTTGATGGGCATTAATCTGGCCTTCATCACCGGCGACATCTTCAATCTGTATGTCGCTTTTGAGGTGATGCTAACCGGGTCGTTCGGCCTGCTGGTGTTGGGTGACCGCGACAATCAAATCAAGGGCGGCATCAAATACATGATCATCAACCTGATGAGTTCGACCATTTTCTTGCTGGCGATTGGCCTGACTTATGGTGTTCTTGGTACATTGAATATGGCCCACCTTGCCGAGCGGGCCGCCGACGTAGAAAGCCCCGGTATCCTGACCATTCTGGCGGCGATGTATCTGGTCGGTTTCAGCATCAAAGCGGCGGCTGTACCATTTTTCTTCTGGCTTCCCGCCTCTTACCATACCCCGCCCGCTGCTGTCACAGCGATTTTTGGCGGTATCCTGACCAAAGTCGGCATCTACGGGATGCTGCGCGTCCATGTGTTTATTTTTCCCAACGAGATGCAGCATTTGCAGTGGTTATGGCTGCTCATGGCGGGCGCGACGATGCTTGTCGGCGTGACAGGTGCGCTCTATCAACGCGAAATTCGCCGCGTGTTTTCTTTCCTCATCATCAGTCATGTCGGTTATATCATGATGGGCATCGGCTTTGACAGTCGTGTCGGGCTGGCAGCGGCGATTTTTTACATGGCCCATCACATGATTGTGAAGACTGCCCTGTTCATGATGGCCGGAATTCTGGAAGGCATCCACAAAGCAAAAGATTTGCACCGGATGGGCGGCACTGTGAACCGTGCGCCGGTGTTGTCTGTGTTGTTTTTCATTGCGGCAATGGCCCTGTCTGGTATCCCACCCCTTAGCGGCTTCTTCGCCAAGTTTGCCCTTCTGTCTGCCGCCTTTTCTGCTGAGCAATATATTCTGGGTGGCATCAGTCTGATAGTTAGTTTGTTGACCATCATCGCCGTTTACCGTGTCTGGCATGAGGGCTTCTGGAAACCAGCCGTAGACCACATTCTGGACCCCTTCATCGAAGAAATTGTTCTGGAACGGCTGGATAATGTACAGCGCCGTCTAATCGTGGCCCCATCGGTTGTGCTGGTTGGTCTCGCGATTGGTATGGGCCTGTTTGCCAATGCCAGCTACGAATTGGCCGACCGCATTGCCGGGCAGCTTCTGGATCGCACCCGCTACGTCGATGCGGTACTGGGCGATTATCAGGAAGAATTTGAGGCAGAGAACACTCTACCGCCAACCTTTCAGGTAGGAAGGGAGTAACTATGAATCTATTTCTCCTCCATCTGGCACTCGTTACATTCTGGGTAGCATTAATTGGCAGCAGGCCGGAGGATTTCGCAGTTGGATTTATATTCGGCTACTTCACCATTTTGATTGGTGACAACCTCTGGTATCCCAGTCTGGATCACGAGCCTAACGAATTTCGCATCTACCCTATATACCATCTGCGCAACCGCAAGCGCTTCGAACGTGAAATGCGGCTGCTGTTTAGCAATGTTATTTCGTATGCTCAGTTGGGCTTCTACTACATTCGGTCGCTGGTCATCTCAACGTTGGTAGTTATTGCCTATGTGCTGCGTATACGCGATGATGAACAGCCGGGGATTATCGCCATGCCTGTCTATTGTCGTCGTACAGTGGAACTGGTGATGCTTAACGCCCTGATTACAATGTCTCCCGGTACCCTCGGCGTTGATGAACGAACCATCAGATTGGACGACGGAACCTCGCAAAAGATGTTATACGTCCACTGCCTGCACGTGCCAGATCGCGACGCCAAAATAGAAGAGTTAATGCAATTGCAGGACGTTCTTCTCAAGGCCATGCGTTGGGGCAATATCGCACAGGGGAGAGAATAAATGTTTATCACAATTTTAGATATTCTAACGTTCATGATTGCACTCTCAATGGCCTCAATGGTTTTTCAGCTATGGCGCAATCGTAATGTGCCGGATAGGGCCGTCGCCGCCGACCAGATTTCGGTACATGTCATGGCTTTGATAGCCTTGCATGCCATCCGTCAGGACGTCAGCGCCTACCTTGATCTGCTGATTGTGTTCAGTATGCTGGGCTTTTTCTCGTCCATCGCCGTTGCCCGCTATTTTGAAGCCTCCATGCAAAAGGAGAATCGCAATTCATGAACCTGCACGCTGTTGTAACGCTCAGTTTAATCAGTATCGGCGTGTTCACCTTCTGGATGGACGCGCTGGGTTTCTATCGCTTCGATAACGTCCTGATGCGGATGCACGCCGCCACCAAAGGCAGCACCCTGGGCATTGGCTTTGTGCTATTGGGTGTGATGGTCTATTTCGGGGAATTTACCCTGATGCTGAAACTCGTCGCGCTGATCTTCTTCCTTTTCATCACCGCCCCGGTGGGAGCGCAAGCCATCGCCCGCGCCGCCTACAGTGCCGACGAGGTATATAATGACCTGCGCGAGTCGCTGGTGATTGATGAATTAGCTGAACATTACCCCGACCGCCGC
>JAKEEQ010000321.1 GCA_022616515.1 Chloroflexota bacterium
ATCCTTGTCAGTGACTGTGGTTGGTTTCTGTCAGGATAAGTCCTTCTCTCCTTTTTGAAAAGTGTCCCTCCGCCAGCCATGTTTGGGGGAGATGTCGCGCTAGCGACAGAGGGGGTTGTTTTAGGTATTCATCAAACGGCCTCTAAACCTCACCTACTTCACAACATAAAGCGTCACTGACTGACCGGGAACTGTAATTTCAGGATTGCTAAGGTCCAGATCATCTAGCTGTGCTGCCATATTTTCCGCATCAAGCCGCCATACTGCGGCGGGTGCAGTTATCTCAAAATTGTTGATTGCTAAGGTTGTGGTTTGTGCCTCATTCGCCAGATTGACGACCATTAACGTCAGCGCACCGTCATCGCGCAGTGCCGCGTAAATCGACAGATGCTCCACACTTGATTCGGACACGACCAACTCTGTGCCAAACTGTTTATACAACTGGTAGGTGTAATAACTTGGTCGCACGTCGTAGCGTTCCAGCAGTCCAAACCCGCCCCGATCACTGCTCTGGAAGTCAAAGTAGCCGACAATAACCGCCTGCTCACTGATTAAGCGCCCCAGCACATCCGCCCACCAGATCGCGTTGTAAAGCGAATCGTTGGTTGCTTCGCCGCCGATGCTGCTGCTCCAGTGTGAATTGGCTTCCGTCACGGCCACCGGAATATCACGCCCGGTCGTCTGTTGAATGACAGCACGCAGGTTGGGCAGGATGCTGCTCCACTGCGCGGCGTTGGCGCGAAGTTCCTCAATGGTTGTGTTCGAACCCATATCACGCGGGAACGGATAGCGATGTACGGACACAATATCCACCAGATCACCGTTGACCTTCAAAAACTCTTCCACCCAATCGCGGCCTTCGGGATCGTTGGGGTCGATGGCAGGATCGCCTGTCCATTGATGCGGATCAGGCCCCACCAGCAGTATATCCGGGTCCACTTCCAGCATGGCTTCCGCGATAGCCCGCCACTCCTCATTCAAATCACCGGTCGTGTAGTCATCGAACAAGCTGGGTTCGTTGCCGATGGACCAGTATTTGACGCCATACTCTTTTTCGATGTTCGTGTAGCGGACCAGTTCAGCGGCGGCTTCCGGCGTACCATTCTCCAGCCGGACATGAATCAGCGGCTCCGCACCCACCAGTTCACAGGTCCGCATAAAGGCATCGATTTGTTGTTCACGGATATTGTTCAAATCACCCCAGCGCCCGCCGGGAAAACGCAGCATCGTCACACCCGAATTGCGAGCATGTTCAATGAGGTCTACCGGAACGACTTGCAGCGGCCCGAAATTTGAGCCGTAGACGTAAGGGCTAATCGGGCCAATAACCTCACCGGCATCTACCACCAATCCGGCATCGTCCTGCGCCGTGATTGGTGACGGAACCAGTGAAATCAGCAAGATGAGCACAAAAAATATCGGTAAGTATCGCATCGTTTTATTCCAAAAACACCGGGACTACCTTTCGTAGCCCGCAGATTATCGACTAACTTATTTGTCTACACCTGTAACCACAACGCCCTGCATGAAGAAACGCTGTGAGATGAAGAAGACGAACACCGGCAGGACCAGCGCCAGCAGCGAGGTTGCCTGAATCAAGTGCGGTTCCTGGTCGTAGATAAAGTTAAACTGCTGGATTCCAACTGAAATTGGATGGAGATCGGGCTTACCAAGCAGATAAATCAACGGCTCGAAATAGTCGTTCCAGGCGAAGACAAAGTGGAACAGTGAAACGGCAACAATCACCGGCCACGATAATGGAATGATAATGCGCCACAAAATCGTGAACGGGCCAGCGCCATCGATCATAGCGGCCTCGTCCATTTCACGCGGCAGCGTCAGGAAATACTGGCGCAGCAGGAACACATTGTAGGCATTGGCGAAAAAGTGCGGCACAATCAAGGGTAGCCACGTTCCTGTCCAGTGAATGCGTGAGAAGAACGCATAGGTTGGAATAAGGCGTACCTGATTGGGCAGGATTATTGTACCAATTAAGATCAGGAAGATGATGTTCTTGCCGGGTATCGGGAAGCGGGCAAAGGCATACGCCACCAGAATCGAGGAAATTAACGTGCCGATCATCCCCAGAACAGCAATTGCCAGCGTATTGCGGAACAGTTTCAGGAAATCTGCCCTATTCCAGGCTTCCTCAAAGTTACCCATGCGCGGTGCGAATTCCATCTTCTGATCCAGGGTCAGATAACGACCTTCCCATTCGATTTTTTCACCATAAGGATCGGCTAGATTGATAAAGGTGGTTGATGTCTGGCGTTTGGTAAGCGCGGCCAGTTCGCGGACCGAGCCATCATCCTGCGGCACTTCATAAATCTCAAGCTGCGTGACCAGCGGCGTTATCTGCACATTGGTAGGTTGCTCACGAATGGTAGCTACGCCATCTTCCACTTCATAGAAACGGCTGGAACTGCGCGTATCGACAAAGGTTGATTTCCCTGATTCGGGATCACCACTCACCAGCGCCCACTGCTGGACGGTGCGGGTGATGCCCTCCGTTGGCTGGACGTTGTAAACGGGCAGTTGTTCACCGTCCAGTTCATAGACTTGGGCATATTCAAACAATATCGGGTCCATCGGCAGGATAGAACCTTTGGCGCTGCGTGTAATCTGCTCTTTGTCCTTAAAGGACGTGATACCACCATAGGCGAACGGCATTAAGAAAAGCAGGGCCAGCAGTGATGTGCCCATCGTCACCAGACCCACCACACCTACTCTTTTCATCTGCTTTTCCAGATGGGGCGAAATCCTCGTTTGGTGTGCATTTGTCGCTGCCATGACTAATCCTCCGCCGCCGCGTAATAAACCCAATAGCGGGCTGTCACGAATATCAATATGGTGGCACCCATCGCCATGACAAACAGCAGCCACGCCAGTGTTGCCCCGTAACCCATTTCTTTAAAGGTAAAGGCCGTCTGGTAGAGATGGATATTGAAGAACATCGTCGCACCACCCGGGTCGCCGGAACCTTCTTTGAGAATGAACGGCACCTCAAAATAGCGAAACAGGCCAATCACGCTCAAAATCAGGTTGTAGAAAATGATGGGCGAAATCATCGGCAGAGTAATGTGGCGGAACTGACCAAATGGCCCGGCACCATCCACACGGGCGGCTTCATACAATTCGGTTGGTACGCCCTGCATGGCGGCCAGCGTGAACAGCATTGCGTTGCCAATGCCCCACAGGCCAATAATGTTCAGGGCAGGATAAATCCACAGGGTACTGTAAACCCAGTTTGGACCATTGGGTATGCCTACGATTTCCTCGAGAAAACGATTGATCCAGCCCGTTTCGGTGTTTAATACACCACCCCAGATGTAAGTCGCTGATACAAGTGGCACCATATAGGGCATGTAAAAGAGAGTCCGAAAGATAGCTTTACCCACAAGGAATCTTGAATTGAGTAACGATGCCAGCAAAACCGGAAGCCCTATTGCCAGCGGTAAGGCAATCGTGGCGAATTTGGCGGTCGCCCACAATGCGTTGTCAACATTCGGGTCGGTAAATAAGCGTTCGTAGTTTTCAAGGCCAACGTAGTTTATTTCATCAGCCGCATTCAGGTCGAAGTCAGTAAATGAAAAGGCCAATGAAGCAACCATAGGCAGGGCGGTAAACACAAAGAAGCCGAATATCCAGGGCGAAAGAAAGATCCACCCCCAGATCTGCCGCTGTTTCTCAAGCGACATTGATTTCTCAGCGGGTTGACGTATTTCTTGCTCTACAGCAACCGCTTCACTGGTGGTTGTCATGCGAGTTCTCCAACAAACTAATAAAAAAGTTCATGAATATGCAGTTTTCCGAATTATCCGGGTAACAGTGCGAATGACTTCTTGTTTGCGGTGACGGACAGCATGTATGCTATCCCTACGGTAAGTCAGGGTGTTTCGTAGGGACGCCATACATGGCGTCCGCTAGCCAACGCACCCAACCGGCCAAGCCGCCTACTTACCCGGTTATTTTATCAAGTTGCGTTAACATGAGCAGCCACCGCAGGGCGACTGCTCACGATGATTATTAGTGTACTACTCTTCAGTCTCGACTTCATCAAAGACGGCTTGCAGGTCTGCGACAAGCGTATCGAGTTCAGCGTCCATGTCCAGACCATCCGTACCACCATAAAGGGTTACAAAGTTCTGGAGCAGGACCTCAGCCTTATTGAAGTTGGGATACCAGGCTTCATGGCTGGGGATGTCGGCGTAGTTCAGGCTCTCGATAACGACGTCCCAGTTCACACCCTGGGTATACTTCGCGTTCAGGTCCTCAAAGCGCGCATTTTGATCTTCGATACGGGCGGGGATACCACCGTAAACCGACAACAGCGGAAGCGACGCCTCACCAATGAGGTAGGTCAATACTTCAAAGGCTTCGTCGGGATTCTCGGTGCTGTTGAGAATGCGGTAGGTGTCAGCATGCAGTTTGGCGGTAATTTCGCCATTAGCATTTGCGGGCATCGGCGCGGCCTGCCATTCGGTGTCTTCAATACAGCAGGTGTACCACAGGTGGGTGGCCGCCATCGCGATGTTGCCGGACTGGAATGGATTACCAGCACCCAGCAGGTCGCTGCCGACTTCGGCGTCATTCGGATAAAACTGGTCTACCCAGATGGCATCGTAAACCCAGTTCCATGCTTCACGCCAGTGTTCTGGCATGACCGCCTGACCGGTCTCTGCGTCATAAACATGGCCCGGCCCGAAGTGAGTCGGAACACCGTGCGGATCAGCCCACTGTACGGTGAAGCCCCATTGTACGGTGTTATCGCCGTCAAAGCCTTCTTCAGTCGCATTCAGGCCGTTTTCATCCAGCGTCATCAGCATTGCGATTTGGCGGATCGTATCCCAATTCCACGCTACTTCTTCACCATTGAGAATGTAGGGGTCGCCATAGAAAGCAGGTGGTTGTTCCAGACCGGCTTCTTCAAACATGGCGGGACGATACCACAGGAAGGACGGGAAGGTCGCAAACGGCAGGCCAATCAAGCCTTCATCGGTGCGATAGAAATCAACTGTCTGTTCTGGGAACTGGGTCAGGTCGTAACCAGTTGATTCAACAAATGGTTCGAGGTCCAGCCAATTACCAGCAAAACGGTTAGAACCAGTGTTGCCGACGGGTCCCACGATGTCCGGGGCGTCGCCGGAGGCAATCAATGTGCTGAGTGTATCGGGGGCAACATTGTTCTCGACGATGATGATCTCAAGCTCAATCGCGTCCTGCGAGTCATTGAAATCGGCAACAACTTGTTCTTCAACCTCGATCTGCTCTGGCTGACCACCCGTACCAAGACCAACGAACCAGGTGATTGTTACCGGGTCCTGCGCTTCAGCAACTGGCGCAGTATTTGGAATTGCTGCCGCAAACAGCGCGACAACCATCAGAAGTGCAACTATCTTAAAAGCATTACGTGACATTATTTTTCCCTCGTATTTCTTGTTCCCTTGTGTTAACCGGGTGTGCCCGGTTTATAAGGGAGTCGGCTTGTGAATAAATAAGTTGATAGAGAATTTGGTTTGGGAACTTTTTGTTATACACTATCTCATAGGCATTTTCCCTTCTCGGTTTAGCCGGGTTGTTTGCATTTGTGTGTGTGCGACCCGGCGAAATCCCTCTCGCTGGCTAAGATTTTTAAGAAGTATTCTCAAACAAGGCAGCGGTGACATATCGACTGATGAGAGACTTTCTTTTTTCGGACAGCATTTATGCTGTCCCTACGATCATTCACGACTCCTGTAGGGACGCCATACATGGCGTCCGCCAGTTAAATCACCTTATCAGTCAAAGCATTACTACCGCCTCAAACAAATTAATTTTCTACATTTAAATAAGCGCCGCACGACTCGCGCACAATCAATTCGGTAGGCAAGACAACATGCTGCGTTTTGGAAACTTTGCCTTCGATTAAATCAATGAGAATGGAAGCGGCGTGTTCGCCCTTCTTCTCAATCGGATGATGGACAGTTGTCAGCGGCGGCGTAACTTGAACGGCAGTCGGCAAATCATCCACGCTGACGACAGCAACATCCTCCGGTACACGGACACCTGCTTCATGCAGGGCATGCAGCGCCCCACGAGCAGAGATGTCGTTGGCGGTGAAAACACTATCAATATTTTTGTCTAAAAGGGCCTTGATCCCGTCGTAGCCACACTGGTAGCTGAAGTTGCCTTCATAAATCAACTCATTATCAAAAGTGAGTCCACCGTCCAACAACGCTTGCTTATAGCCCTCAAACCTATCAACACCATCGGTTATGGTCAGATTGCCAGTTATCGTGCCGATACGGCAGCGACCGAGGTTGACCAAATGCGATACGGCGGCATAGGCAACCTCGATGTTATCAATCGTTACATAGTTGATGATGTCGGCATGATGCGAGGGACGCTCCACCATAACAAAGTTGGCGTTGGCCTCCAGGAAGTGATCAATGAGCGAGTAGGTTTGGGGTGGGGAGGCAATGATCAACCCATCCATCAGGCGATTGGAGACAATGCGGCGATGAAAATTACGCTCATCGTCTTCGGATTGTCTCAGCCACAGAAGGATAGAATAACCACGTTTGTTTGCGATTTTTGATATACCACTCAGAAGTGTCGGAAAGTAATATGCATCTTCAAAGGTGATGTGAGGTGAATGGGGAATGACAACACCGATAACATTGGTGCGGTTGGTTGCCAGAGCGCGTGCTACCGGATTTGGAGAAAATCCTTCTTGTTCAATGACCGCCCATACCTTCTCACGAGTTTTATCGCTCACTTTTGGATCATGGTTGATGACCCGTGAAACTGTGGAGCGTGATACGCCTGCCCTGGCGGCAATATCCTCCAGATTTCTGGAGCGTTTCTGAGAATTCCCCATTTGTGTCATAAACAATCAACTCATCAATTTAAGCATGCGTAATTTATCTTTGTGGGAGCGCTCCCATTTTTATAAATTATACGCACTGTTTTTTCAAATTGTCAAGGAAATCCGCATATAAAATCCCTGCATTTCGGCGTTGCACCAGATGAGATCACGCAAATGGCGATTCTCCTGCCATGTAACGTTTCTTTCCTGCCTCGAACATAATCGAACATGTTCGCAAACATTTTTAATGCTAACGTATTCAAGATGCTTTGTCAAAAATTGACTGATGAGGTCAGGCTAATCGCCTCAAAATAATCGTGAATCATGATGAACCCTGCAACCGGCTCACCAAAGGCTTCGATTGTAAATTGTAGGGACACGACACCGCCGTGTCCGCTGGTCGCGGTCGATGACGCCCCGGCGCTGTTTATCCGTGCACGCTGGCAGATTGACGGACGCAGCGGTGCTGCGTCCCTACGACCTGTTTCCAATTTGCGTGTGCATCTGGCAAGACGCGGGCGGCTTATGCCTAATTTTACACGTATGCGACACGGCACTGTTGTGATTCTGGTAGGGACGTGCAACGGCAGGTCCTCCGCTGGTTCATGGGCAAACGGGGCACTCGCGTCAGTGCCCCGTAAGCATCTAAAACGTATCCACCAGCGACTTAACGCGCAGGGCGTCAATATCGACGGCAGAGACATAAACCGTGTGTTCTTGCTCCGGTCGCAGGTGGAAGAAGTTGTCGGAAAATGTGGCTTCGGGATGTTCCAGCCACACATATAGTGCAGGCGCATCGGACAGCAGCGTGACAGCATAACGCCCATCGTCAAGTTCATTTACCGCCAGCGAGATGTTCGGCTCAGGAAGCTCAAAATGTTTCAAGCGATTGAGCACCACCAGATTTTCGGACACGATCTCTCCCGCCACATCCAGTTCAAGCCAGACCAGCACATCGCGTGTGGTGTGGGTAGCAACATGCCGCGCCACATCCAGTGTTTCGACAAAGGTATTGGCATTTGCCGGAATGGACACGGCGATGTCGCCCTCATCAAGAATGCTGCCCTGCGCATCGGTTATCGTCCAGCGAATGATTCCCTCGGTTTTATGAAGCAGGTCGCTGGTGACGTGCAGGTCAATGGTGCTGGTTTCAGGATGTTCCAGCCCGCTCAACAGCAGCGGCGCATAAAAGCGTTTCGCCATGTAATGCAGGGCTTTCCAGTTGCCTTTCCAGTCAATTGAGGCCCAGCTCGGCGCGGGCCACATATCGTTTAGCTGCCAGTACAGTGTGCCCATCGTGCGTGGCATGTTGCGCCGCCAGTGCTCCACTGCATATTTCATCGCCATGCCCTGTAAAATCTGACTCAGCCACACCGTCCCCTCGAATGATTCTGGCATCTGGAACCAATCCAGCATGTAGTGGACGATGGTGCTGTTGCCAATGGGGCTGCGCTGGTGGTGCTCCATCACATAGCTGGTAAGGTTGCGATCCTGCGGCTCGGTGAATTCGTTAACGACGCGCGGCTCCGGGAAGGATTGGAAGCCAAATTCGCTGCAAAAACGATCAGGCCGGGTGCGGTACCACTCAAAAGGCTGCCTGCCATGCCACACCATCCACAGGTGCGTATCGCCGCAGTCTGGATTCTGCCAGAAATCACGATCACCGCACGGCGAATGAGGGCTGCCGGGCCAGTAATCTGTTTGCCCGTCAAGCTCACGCACGATGTTCGGCAGCAACTTATCGAAGAGGGCGCGGTAATCATCCCAACTCATCGATTCCAGCCAGCCTTCGTCATGCGGCAGGCCCTGTTCGATTTCGTTATTGCCACACCACAGCGCCAGCGAGGCATGATGGCGCAGGCGGCGCACATTATCTTCGGCCTCGGCCTTTACATTCGCCATGAAATCCGCATCGAAGCTGGGATACGTGCCACACGAGAAGATAAAATCCTGCCATAGGGTGATGCCCAGTTCATCACACAGATCATAAAACACGTCATCTTCATAGATGCCGCCACCCCACACCCGCAGCATATTCATATTGGCGTCAGCGGCGGCCCGCACAAACAGGCGATAGTCGTCGTTGGATACGCTGCCGGGATAGGGGCTGATCGGAATCCAGTTGGCCCCCTTCGCGAAAAACGGCACGCCGTTGCAGGAAAAATAAAACGATTCACCCCACTGGTCAGGGTGGCGTTCGAGTTTGAGCGTGCGCAGCCCGATGCGTTTTTGATTACTATCCAGTACCGTCTCCCTAGCCAACAATGTCACCCTGACCGTATACAGTGGCTGTTGGCCCATGCCATTCGGCCACCACAACTGTGGATTTGGTATGTCCAGCACGGCAGTCTCCCCCACAACTGCTTCCGCCGAAGCGATAACCGTCTGTCTGTCAGGGTCGATCACTTCAACGTTAATGGTCAGGTTGGCATCCGTCACGGCCTCAACCTCAACGTTGACGGTCAGTTTGACATTGCCTGCGCGGTGATCTTGCAAAATGTGAATATCGCTCAGGCAGGCGGTGTCGAAAGCGACCAGTTCAATATCGCGCCAGATGCCGCTGGTCACCATTTTAGGTCCCCAATCCCAGCCGAAATTACACGGCTCTTTGCGAATCCACGCGCCGCTGTTGATGCGCATGGTATGTGTCCATGCCGCCATCTCGCCTTTTTCCTCATCCATGCGTCGGGCATAGGTCGCCGGGGCATCAAAAGTAATGGTGATGATATTTTCACCCACAACCAGATGTGGTTTTACATCGAATTCATAAGTGCGGAACATATTGTCGGTTTGCCCGATATGGGCATCGTTGACTTGAATCGTTGCCAGCGTGTCCAGCCCGTGACAGCGCAGATAAATTTGTTGGTATGCCAGAAACTCGTCGCTGACCGTGAAAGTGCCCTGGTAGACCCAATCGGTCTCGCCCACCCACATCTGGTGGCGTTCATTGTCTATCCCGATACCAGGCCTTGAA
>JAKEEQ010000028.1 GCA_022616515.1 Chloroflexota bacterium
CATTTACTCAAACGCATCTTGTACACACGCTTTAGCATTGATGTTCAGTCTTTTCAATGGGATGCTGACGTTGCTTTTTAATTTCACATAGAGCGTAATAGAGTATGTTGTCTTTCACATGAGCGCGAAGGCGTAAGATTTGTGTTCGACGGTTAAACTGACCTTGAATCGCCTTTGCATATCTATTCGCCGCTACTTCAAGGGCATTAACTTCTCTTTGCAAAACAGACTGTAGCTCTTGGGCTTGTCGTTCGGCCCGCTGGAAGGCTTCTTCAGCAGCTTCTTTACGAACACGTAAAGTTTCTTTTTCGTCAGGTGATGCAGCCATTTCCCCAGCCGCCGCACCAGCTAGCGCACCAGCAGCGCCAAATGTCAAAAGATTACCCAGAAAGCCAAATAAACCTCCACCTGTTTCGGTCAGGCTTTCAGCATATTTATCAATCGCCTTATCCATTGTGAGTGTGACTGCATCTAATACGTTTTCTTGGCTGGCGAGATTCCGTGAGACTTTAGCTACCACCTCTAACTGAGTTTCCCAATTATTACGCAGGACATCAATTGAAAGTTCATCTCCAACAAAACTCTGAGAGAGATAATCTAATGCAGGCAAAAACGATTTATCCAAGATAACTCGCCGTAAAATCCAGTCATGAGCAAGTAGCCAATCCTCATCAATTTCATGAGGGCCTGGAACTTCGTTTGCTACCAGAATAACGGGGGTTACTTTATGAAGTTGTTCGCGAATTTCATAACGGCGTTGCAACTCATAAAGCAGATAGGTTACTGGAATTTCGTCATTTGGATTACTTATTTCACCAGAGCTGGTTTCTTCAAATTCCTCGCCTGAACTTGTCGTAATTTCCAGCTTGTGTTCATCTTTGTACTCTTCGGCTGCCTTTAAGACAGCCTGCCGAAAATTCTCTTTCGTATCCGCAGACTCGATAACTGAATCCACTTCTAAACTATGCCCAGCCTTAGCGTTCCATACAGCAAAATTCACACCCCCTTCTGCGTTATGTTTAAAATTTGTTGAATTGGTCGCTTTTCGCACAATCTCGGCCTTAACGCGGAAAGTATCTTCAGAGTCTTGCTTTCTAACTTGTAATGCATATTCTAGCTCAACCAAAGCCCGATTCTTTTTGGCAACACGCCTTACCGAGTATTTACGACTCTCTTTTGGCGCAAGCGGCAAAGTCGATACAAGCTCTCCCACCTGATAGTTCAGCGGCTTCCATTCTTGGCGATAGGTGACAAGAATCCCAAAGTTAATGGAGTAAATACCTTTTGCGGGGTCTGCCGCAAAGACATCGAAAGTATATTTTTCACGAAGTCGAGCCTCAATATCCTCCAACATATTCTCAATTCGACTTTTCTTGTTACTTTCTGTTATAGCCGCTTCAAATATGTTTTGGGCCTGTACTTTGTTTCTGCTAGAAATGTCAGCCAGTCTGCTAAGAATTTGACCTTGTGTTATTAAGAGATTTTTGAGTCTTTCCACTTGCTCTTTAAATAAGCCTAACTTTCTTTGGAATTCCGTGAGTTCTGATACCTCTTTACTTGCGTCAATTATTTTAATGACTAATGACTGAAGTTCTGTAGTAACCTTTTTTATATCAATTGTTAAAAAATAGAGTGTCTCTCTTACAGTAGGATCCAAAACTGCCCATTGGCTAACTGTGATGTGGGGCAATAAGTATTTTTGTACCTCAGTTAAGCGTTCATCCGCTTGGGCAGTTCTAATCAGACCAATACGTGAGCTATCCTTAAATCGTTTGTAGTCTTCTACGGTGGTAATGGTATCCAATCCAAACTCAGAAGCGAGAGCAATAACCCAAGCCTCGAAAGCCTGAGCGAAACCTTGCAGATCATTTGGGTAATCTGAAAGCTTCGGCGGTAGCTGGAAGGGGAGGTCGGAAAAAACTAATTCTTCAAACAATTGTTTTCCTAATTCTTTTAGTCCTTCATCAAATAGTTCAGCCCAGACATGCTTAAAAGCAATTTGAAGACTATGGAAATCGTGGTAGGCTGTAACATCGGCAGGGCCGCCAACGAGGCTAAACGACTGAATCTCTGCTTTTACATTTTCTTGATCAGCACGATCAGGGATTCCATACTTTACCCGCATTTCAGGTGACGTGGTATGTTCCATTTGGAGGGCAACCTGTTGCCCCACCAGTTTCTTTACCGTAATATCGGCAATCTGTGTATCTCCTGAGTCTACGGCAGGGGCGAATCTTGGTCGTCTGTTTGGCTTCCCGAAACGATTTCATTGATGAGGTCGTCCGCAATTGCCTCAATTTCACATTTCGCGGTTGGAAGGCGGCGTGAAACAACTTCGGCAGAACGTATCCTTGTGCTTATATACCCTTTTGTCTTTTCGATATTCAGCTCGCCATTGATATTTCCATTTTCCAAATTCAGTCCTAAATCGGGCAAAACTTCTTTTTTTAGAAGTAGCCGCAACCCTCGCTTTGGAGGTGGTGAGTCTTTCAGTTGTTGGAGTTGCTCTGTCATGATTGTTTTTTGAAGCTTAACAAGATCATCGTCTTCGGCAAAGTAAGTTGGTTCTTTCCGCTTATCTGGTTGCACTCTTGACAAGCTAAAATCACGAAAGATTTCTTGGCTTGCCTTTCTAACACTACTTATGGGTGACATACGCTCCGCAAAGCGCTGGCGAATTCTATCGCGCACCAAATCCGTTCGTTCAAAAGATCTTTCCATATCTGCAATAAGGGCATCATTGTCCAAACCGGAACCTGTTGACCGGGTGTGTTCTAGCTTGATAGTATTTCCAGTTCTTGTAATTTGTAGTTGGAGCAGGTCGGAAAGCGTAATTGAATCGAATAGTTCGGCGATTAATTTTGCATCATACCGCTGTTCATCTTGTGGATCATTGCTTTGTGATGTTGTCATGCCTGTATCCCCAAAGAAGATTATACGACTATGTTGCCTATCTTATCTCGTTTTCTATTAATTGCGACAAACAGGTTGCCCGAATTCTTCAGCATAGTTGGTACATAGTTCAACGCGACTTTTTCAACAGGCTGATTTCTTTAGCGACATAGAATCCAGGCAAAGCTTTGTAGTGAACCCAAAAAGTTGGACACAGAATGGCGATGCCTTAATTGAACATCGGTTGGGCTGAGTGTGTCAACCATTGTGCCTCAAATTCGGTCGGGGTGAGATACCCCAGAGCGGAATGGACTATAAACGGTTTCCAGAAAGTGCCCAATCAACTGATAAGCGTGATGAAAATCCTCGTATTCCGAATGCCGCTGGCGGAAGCCATCAGTTTGGCCCACGCGGCATTAACACCGTAGGTCAACGGACGGTTGCATTTGCGGCGTGTTTGATTAGTATGGTCGGAGTTGAACGATGAGCGGAGATTTTGCTTGAAGCATATTATTTCAATTCTGGTTATCTGCATATCACTGATTCCGGCAGTGGTTTCTGGTCAGAGTGATCCACCGCCGCAGATCGAATTCAAAGAAGAGGACATCAAGCAGGCGACCGTCTTTGTGATGCAGGTGCGCGACAATCCGACTGTCGTGTCCTGTGTTGGAACCGGGACGCTGGTCAGTGGTGACGGTCTGATCCTGACTAACGCCCACCTCGTGGAATCGACCGACACCTGCCCATCAGATCGTATCGTTATCGGCCTGAGCCTGCGCCCGGAAGAACCACCCGTGCCGACCTATGTGGCGGATGTGCTGGAATTCAGCCGGGGTCTCGATCTTGCCGTGCTGCGCATCACCAGTTTTCTGGACGGGCGTTTGATTGAGGCTGGAACACTGGAACTGCCCTTCGTCGAACTGGGTGATTCCAATCTGGTCAACGTGGATGATACGGTGCTGGTAGTGGGTTATCCCGGCATCGAAAACGACCCGGTGCAAACCAACCGCGCTACCATCACCGGCTTTACGGCAGAGGCCAACTTTGGCGAACGGGCGTGGATTCGGACATCGGCGGAAATTCCCGGCGTCATGAGCGGCGGCGGCATGTACGATTCGAACGGTCGTCTGATTGGCATCCCGACCATTGCCCCGACCCGCGTGGCAGGAAGCGTGCTGGACTGCCGCGAGGTCTATGACACAAACGGTGATGGTCGCATTAGCAGTGCTGACACCTGCATTCCCATCGGCGGGGCAATCAGCGCGGTACGACCCTCACGGCTGGCGCGTGGATTGGTGCGTGCGGCGGCGCTCAGCATCGAACTCGGCCCGGAGCGGACCCCGGTCATTTTGCCACCGTCCGAAGCTGAGCCTGCCTTTGACCGTTTGATTGTCACGACAGGTGTCAATGAGGCGGGGATGCCGGTTAATGTGGCAAGTCGCGTACCGAGCGGAACCAACTCCATGTATCTGTTCTTCGATTATGACAATATGGAAGATGGGATGGTCTACGAACTGCGCGTTACGATTGATGGTCGTCCTGATGCCATCGAGAGTCTGCCACCGGCCACATGGAGCGGCGGGCGCAAGGGGATGTGGTATATCGGCGGGACACGCATCCCCCGACCCAACGGCAGTTACCAGTACACCCTGTTTATTGACGGGCGACAGGCCGCTATCAGCCAGCCCGTTCAGGTGGGCGGGGGAGCATCCACCGACCCGCAGTTTTCCGACCTCATTTTTGGCTCTCAGGACTCGCTGGGTCAATTTGTCGGGGCCGATTATGTGATCCCCGAAGGCAACATTATCCGCGCCCGTTTCAGTTATCGCAACATACGGCCCGGCTTGCAGTGGCGGCAAATGTGGTATCAGGGTGATGCGCTGGTACATGATTCAACCCAGACATGGACAGCAGAACAGCCACAGGGTTCCACCGATTCTCCTGCCATTGAAAGCCCGGCTGGCTTTCCATCCTCGCGTTACCGGCTTGAACTGTACATCATCAACGAAGAGGGCAATGTGTATTTGACGGCCACGTCAGATTTTGTGGTGGCGGGAGGTGCTGGCGGGGCCAATGATGCGCAGGCCCAGATTTTCGATAACTTCCGCTTTGCACAGGGGGTACGCTCGAATTTGCCGCTGGGGGTGGTAGAGGAGGGTTTTCCGAGAAATACCGGGTCTATCTACGTCTTCTTCAACTGGCGTCAAATTGAAAACGGGACGCCCTGGACATGGCGCTGGTACGTGGATGGTGATCTGCTGATTGAAACCAATACCCAGTGGAGCGAAGTCGCCAATGGTGAAAATTATTTCATTTCGCTGGTGGGAGACCCCACCCTGCCCGAAGCGACCTATACTTTTGAGATTGAGATTAACGGCATTATCATGACTACTAATCCCGAAGAAACCGAGGCCGAAATTGGCATTGGACAGCTTCCGGTGGACACCTTTGCCAGCGCAGAAGGCGTGCGCGTGTCGGGTTTTATCACCGATGCCGAAACCGGAGATGGCATTCCCGGTGCGGTGTTTATTATCCTTCAGGCCGACTTTGACGTGTCAGATTTCATCTGGGATGCCGAACAGGTGCTGGCACTGGCCGAGACCGATGGGCGCGGATTTTTCCAGATGCAGGACCTTGTCCCGCGCGGCACGCAGGAAGTACCCATACTTTATAGCATCGTCGTTCGCGCCGATGGCTATCTGCCGGTGAGCGCGGATGGCATTGACGTCACTGAGACCACCGAAAGCCCGATGACCTTCAACATCGAACTCAATCAGGACTAGCCATGCGTCACTCGTCTCATATCCTGTTGCTGGTGGTGGTTGTCGTTGTGCTGGTAGTAGGCATTCTGACGCTCACCATCCGAACACTGCCCGACCCGCCCATTGCGCCAACACCCACCTTTCCCGAAGCCATTGATTATCCCAATGGACGCCCGGTGATTCACTAATTTCGGAAAAACGAAAAATTCATGAATTGTCAATGCCGTTAACAATTCCCTGACAATTTATTAAGCTGGTTTAAATTCCCCGGCTATAGTGTATAGATGAAGGTAATATTGGAGGAAGTGTGCGAATGACCCATTCTGATAAAGAAAAGTGCGTCTGCTGCGACCAGCCGTTTCCATCACTGTCAGAGCTTATGGCACACATGAAAATCCATCACACCGAAGCCGAAGTGCTGGAAGCGATCAGTAAAGAAGAGAAACAGCGGGTTAGCGGCAAAGCACAAAGCTACATGTAATCCGCGTACTTTGTCAAATCATTTGAACGCAACCATCACAGAAGTTTTTTTTGTTCGCCTGACGATCCCTCTCCATGCAATGATGGAGAGGGATTTTAAGTCTGCGCTTCTAAATCCCTGCTAACCAACCACCGGAATATTTGCCATTGCGGCTTCAATGGCGGCAGCCGGATACTCGTAATCCTCAAGCTCACCTGCCAGATAGGCATCATAGGCGCTCATATCAAAATGCCCGTGCCCGCACAGGTTGAACAGGATCACCCGCTTTTCGCCAGCTTCTTTCGCGGCATTGGCTTCATGAATGGCCCCGGCGATCCCGTGTGCGGCTTCCGGCGCGGGGACGATGCCTTCGGCACGGGCAAAGGTAAGAGCCGCTTCAAAGGTCTCCAACTGCGCGACAGCCTGTGCTTCGATCAGATTCTGGTCCCACAATTCACAGATGATGGAGGCCATGCCGTGATAACGCAGCCCTCCCGCATGCAGCGGTGCGGGCACAAAATCATGACCCAGCGTGTACATCTTAACCAGCGGGGTCATGCCGCCCGTGTCGCCAAAATCGTAGACGTATTTACCGCGCGTCAGGCTGGGGCAGGCCGCAGGCTCCACGGCAAGGAAGCGTACTTGCTTTCCCGCGTTCAAATTTCGCTCAAGGAAGGGCAGCATGATTCCGGCGAAGTTACTGCCGCCGCCGGTTGGCCCTACCACGACATCAGGATATTCACCTGCCAGTTCCATCTGCTTCAAACATTCCTGACCGATGACCGTCTGGTGCATCAACACGTGATTGAGCACCGACCCCAGCGCGTATTTATATTTGCCGCCGCTGGTCGCCGCCGCTTCGACCGCCTCGCTGATCGCAATACCCAGTGAGCCGGTGCTATCAGGGTCGCGTTCGAGGATAGCGCGTCCGGCGTTGGTGGTATTGCTGGGGCTTGGTGTGACCGATGCACCGAAAGTTTGCATCATCGAACGACGATACGGTTTCTGCTGGTAGCTGATCTTGACCATGTAAACGATACATTCCATGTCGAAGAAGCTACAGGCTTGCGCCAGCGCCGTGCCCCACTGCCCTGCTCCGGTTTCGGTGGTGAGGCCCATGATTCCTTCTTGCTTGTTGTAATAGGCTTGCGCAGTGGCGGTGTTGAGTTTGTGGCTGCCGCTTGGCGAAGCGCCTTCGTATTTATAATAGATGTGGGCCGGAGTATCGAGGGCTTTTTCGAGGCGGCGGGCGCGTAATAACGGGGTTGGACGCCACAGTTTGTAAATCTCGCGTACTTCTTCTGGAATATCCAGATATTTATCCTGACTGACTTCCTGCATGATAAGCTGCATCGGGAAGAGCGGCGCGAGGTCATCTGGCCCAACTGGCTGGTGTGTGCCCGGATGCAAGACCGGAGGCAGCGGGCGTGGTAAATCAGCCTGAATGTTGTACCACTGGTGGGGAATGTCGGATTGGGGAAGGTCAAAGCGAATCGTGTCAGACATGTAAATGCCTCCTACACAGAATATTTTTCGGTAATTTCGGCAGATGTTAACTATACCGTGTCCCCCACATTTTCCCCAATGCAGGGCGACACGAGACGTTATTTAAGACGCAAAATGTGAAATATGAAAGAACCTTCCTGTGGTGCGACAGCGACGACCCTCCTCCCCCTTTGTCCTGCGGACATTTCTCCCATGAATGGGGGAACTTTTAGGACGGGTTCTCGGCTCGATAAGTTCCCTCTCCTCATCTCCCCATTCATGGGGAGATGTCGCGCTAGCGACAGAGGGGATGGGAGGGTTAGGGAGGGGAGAAAACGGTCATTTTCTGCGATGGAATTCACATTTTGCGTTTAAGATAGTGGTGCGGGAACTGGTGTAGGTTCAGAGATGTTCACTAATTCATCGACTGATTTCGCCGATAAGTGTGCTGTGCCGGATGTTACCATCACAACAGCAACAACGATGCCATAGAGAGCTGTCAATAACCACGTATAGCTGGTAAGGTCTGTGCCTTCGAACATCGGGGCAAAAATCAATGGACCATAGACGGCGGTAGCGGTGTGAAACAGCATTGGGATCAACACGCTGCCGTTGGTGTTGTTGAACAGCCACGTAAAGACAAAATAGCCCACCACAATCAGCGGCACATTAGTCCAGGGGCTGTCCCCACTGAGAAACAGCGGTATATGCCAGATAACGCCCAGAACACTCAGGATAAGCGTTGCCACCACTGCGGAGTGATGTGCTTGCAGGCGGGGCAATGCAAAGCCTCGAAAGCCCGGTTCTTCGCCAAGACCCACGAAGAGGAAAATGAAGATGGCTTCCGCGATGAGATCAGGCCATTCATCTATGTTGATACCAGAACTCTCCGCCCCAAGCAGGATATTTAAGAAAGCTGCCAGTGCGGTAACGACAAGGGGTAAAAGGATGGCAGCGGCATACCAGCGCCCATCAACACGCCAGCGCGTAATTCGGCTGGCCCATACCCTGCGGCCTTCCCGACCGCCAACAATGGAAACCACGATGAGCGCCGCCAGCAGCGGCCCAAAAGGAATCTGACCCTTAAGTGTAAGCCAGCCAAGCAGCAGGAAAAAATAGGTAAAGGCAAAAAATGCGACCAGTGGACGGTGCTTTATGAATGAAATCATGAATAAGCCCTCCGTAGATAGAGTATTTAAAAAATTCTACTAACAGAAAAAACGAACGTGGTTTTTAGAAGTGAAGGCGACAAAGCACGTTTGCCGAAGGCCGTGCTCGAAAATGCAAGCTCAAACTGTCCTTCCATACAGGTTACAGCATGTGCTCAAAATGTATAATAAGAGACAGGTTTGTTAATGGTAAAAAGAAGGATATAGGTAATGACTATTCGCTTCGGCCTCGACATCAATCCCGCCGCTAACGAGATTGATGAGATATTCCAACGCGCAAAACTGGCCGACAGACTCGGCTTCGATTTTATCTCCTCACAGGATCATCCCTACAACCGCCATTTTCTCGATACATGGACCATGCTATCCGCGCTATCATCCGTCACGGAGCGCGTGATGCTGCTGTCCAACGTCAGCAACCTGCCCCTGCGACCACCCGCTATGCTTGCCAAACAGGCTGCCTCGCTGGATGTGCTGTCCGGCGGACGGGTTATCTTAGGCATTGGAGCCGGAGGATTCTGGGATGCAGTGGCGGCCTATGGTGGACCACGTCGTTCACCGGGCGAGGCTTATCGCGCTTTTGAGGAAGCTCTGCACATTATACGCAGTATGTTCACCGAGAGCAGTTTTAGCTTCGAGGGTGAATTTTACACGATTAAAGGCGCTCGCCCCGGACCAAAACCTGCCCATGACATTGAAATCTGGACGGGGGCATTAGGGCCAAAAATGCTGCACCTCACCGGCGAGATGGCAGATGGGGTAACGCTGTCGCATCCATACGCCCCGCCGGAAAAACTGCCCTGGTTTAATGCGCAAATCGACGCGGGCGCACAGGCTGCCGGGCGCTCACCGGACGCTATCTGGCGCAACTATAACCTGATGGGCACTATTGACGACAGCAAACGAACCATGTATCCCAAAGAAGGGATACATGGCCCGGCGGAATTCTGGGTGGAGAAGCTCATCTGGCTGCATGAGGATTATCGCCAGAATTCGTTCGTTTTCTGGCCCACCGGTGATGATGCTGAAGCGCAAATTGAGACCTTCGCCAATGAGGTTATTCCCGCCGTACGGTCGCATGTGGCTTAAATGCGACAAAAAAGGGACGCCCCGTTGGGCGTCCTCCGGGAAAAGCACCCAACCCCGGTGTGGGCACTTTATTACCCCCGCAATCGCCCTCAATGTTATACTGGATGTGGTTGGAGCTATATTGCGGAGGAGATACTATGCAAACACCAACAACCACCCGGAGAGACATTTACTCGTCATTTATTGACCGATTACTGCGAATTTCGGACACCCGCAGCCACGTTTCGAAGGTCATTGCCCTGATGCGGTCACCCAGTGCAACGATAACGGCCTTTCTCGAAGACCGCACGTCGACCCCCCGCCAGGCTTTTGACTTCTACGCCACCAGTTTCATATATTATGTTATCGGTGCGGCACTGTATGCCTTAGCCGCTCGTAGCAGCGATGATCTGGCAATGTTCCTTGCTCAAGTCATCGGGCTGATCATTGTTACCCTCGTGTTGACGGCCCTGTACGAGTTCTTTGCCCGCACCAGCGAGGTTGAGCGCCGTTTCACCGACCATATGATCATCTACACACTGGTTCTGGGTTCGGCGGTCATGCTGTCGGCAATCGGACTTGTTCTGGGGGCGATATTTGCGCCTATCGGAGCCATCATCGGTTTGATTGCTTTTGTCTGGGGATTGGTGATGCTGGTGCTGCTCTTTTCGCGCTATTGGGAGATACCAGTGCCAACGGTTGCCGTCTACACGGTTGGGGGCGGTATTCTGGGTGCGGTGCTGGCGGGCTTAATTGGCTTTATTCTCGTCACGCTGCTGTAGTTAATCACATACAGGAGGACATGTTGCCATGCATGTCCTCTGGGTGATGATAACGTTCTAACTGACAGGGCATTTTAGCTGACGGACTCCATGTATGGCGTCCCTACGATTACCTACGATTCCCGTAGGGAAAGCATGTATGCTGTCCGAAAAAAGGCATCAGTCAATATGTCACCACTACCGCCCTCCGGTTGTGTTATCTCCAGTCCACTCCATCCAGAATCGCTCGTCCGTTTCGCGCACGACTTTGAAGCCCAACCGCTCATACAGTCGTTTGGCCGGATTGCCGCGTAAGACGCGCAGTTTGACGGATTTATTCCCGGCACTGGTCAGGATGTCCTGAATAATCCGTGTGCCGAGGCCGCGCCCCTGAAATTCAGGCAGAATCTGGATGTTGTTGAGATACAGGTAAGTGTCATAAGTGTCCACACTCAAGCGCCCCGCATCGTGCCCATCCACCACGATCACCTGATAGTTGCCGGGATTCCAGCTTACGTGGTGCATGCGGCGCTGTGTTCGCTCGTCCCAGCCCCAGATCGCCTCCACATACTCGCGCATGGTGCGCTTTGAGACGGTGTACATGAACTCGTAATCTTCGTTGGTTGCCGGGCGGAGTATATATTCCATCATAGACCTCTTCTGGTACAATTTTGCTTTATAGGCAAAATGTGAATGGCAGCGCCGAAAATGACCATTTTCTCCCCTCCCTAACCCTCCCCTCTCCCTTTCTCCCCATTCATGGGGAGAAAGGGAGAGGGGATTTATAGAGCCGAGAACTCGTCTTAAACGTTCCCCCATGAATGGGGGAAATGTCCGCAGGACAAAGGGGGAGGAGGGCGGTCGCTGTCGCACTACAGAAAAGTTCTTTCATGTTTCACATTTTGCGTTTTATTTATGGCTTCAGGCCAGTGTGAAA
>JAKEEQ010000322.1 GCA_022616515.1 Chloroflexota bacterium
CCACGATTATTCAGCCGCTGGTCAACGGTGATGAAATCGCCCGGACTCAGCGCCAATTCGTTAGCAACGGTCAGGCTAATCGCAACATTAAAATCTGCGCCGTCAGGCACTGCTATCTGATTCGGCAGGTCTCCCTGCACGATTCTGACCTCATCCTCCCAGCCTTCCATATACAGAATGGAAGCCCGTGTCCCCTCAATGGCCTCGCCTTCATCATTGAGCAGTCCCATCTTGGCGGTTTTGATGTAAGGATTGATGTCATCAACCCAACTATCAAGTGTAGCACCGGAAATATGGAAGTTGACGGTATCAACGACCACGCTTTCAACATCAGCTACACGACCTTCCAGTGTATCGACAAAATCTTCCGGTTTTTGTGAAATACGGAGTTGAGCATGGGCATCCGCCTGCGGTTCATCTTCCAACCGCTGAACCATCCCGATTTGCCCCACCGCATTACTGTAGAGCGGAATCAAGGCACCAATTCCGGCTCCGAGGATGACCCCGATGATTATCGTGACAAGTGAGCGCCATTTGGCAATCAGACGATTAATTGCCAGATGGGGTGCCCAACTCATGAAATTCATCACCGAGTCAAGTTGTGCGGCAATGAAATGAAGCATAGGCTAACTTTCCTGAATATTGTTTCAAATAGTTAGAAGTTGCGCCATTATAGCAGTCAAACACATGTTATATACTTTTGATGCCATTTGCTGGTTTAGTTTCTTAACGATTACTCATGAACCAGTCCGCCATGTGCGGCAATACTTCTTGTTGTATATTAGGTGGGTTTGACGGTTTTAGAAAGGTTAATCGTGAAAAATTCTACACAAGAATCACGTATTAACAGCAAGTTATTTGTGGTGTTGTTTATCATCCTTGCCTTGATCCTCGCCTACATCAGCTTCCGCTGGCGAAGTGACCGGCTCGAAGAGACTGAGGAACGCGCCACCCAGACACAAGAAGCCGAGCCAACCGAGGCGAGCTTGCTTGACTTTCCAGTGAAGCCGACCCCAACCGCACGTCCCCCTACTCCATATCCGCGCCGCGTTGATGTCATGGGGAACATGGTCATCGGTGGCGAACCGGAGGACATCCCGGCAATCTTAGATGCTGAGCCATTGCTGGTCGATGCCGAAACGGGCAGCGAGGAATGGTCCCCCGATACTCAGGTCATCGGCTTGTATTTCTCCGGGAGTGCTACCGCCTACCCTGTCAGCTTTTTGAGTCGTCATGAGGTCATCAATGATCGGGTCGGACCACAATCGGTGGTGGTAACATGGTGTCCGCTGTGTGCCAGTGCGGTTGTCTATGAGCGCCGCATTAACCAGCGACTGCTGACCTTCCGTGCGTCGGGCTACCTGCTGCACAGTAATCTCGTGCTGGAAGACCTTGAAACACGGACGCTCTGGGCACAGCTAACCGGAACCAGCATTCGCGGCATGGCTGGGCGTCATGCACTCCACCCGCTCCCCTTTCAACTCACCACATGGGCAGCATGGCAGGCGCAATTTCCCAACACCCGCGTCATTTCTGGCAAATTAAGTCCTTATGCCAACATTTTTGATTACAGCGTTGATCCCTACGGCAGTTACTTCGGGGCCAGCGGGGCAGCAGGGATCGGGCGTGGGACGGAGACGGATGAACGGCTGCCTGCCCGTGCCATCGTCATCGGTCTGGACTTTGACCAGCAAGCACTGGCGATTCCCTATAACGACTTGTACAACGCGGGTCTCGCCGAGATGCGAGTCGGTGAACAGGATGTGGTCGTATTTATGGATACTGAGACAGCCACTCCCACCGCTTATGAGCCAATTGTTGCGGGACGTAAATTAACATTCAACGTACAAAATGGTACTATCATAGATAATGAGACAGGTTCCGGGTGGAATGCCGCCACCGGGGAAGCAGTTAGTGGTGAGTTAAGCGGCGCAAAGTTGAAACCGCTGGCCTTCCGCAGTGGATTCTGGTTCTCATGGGCAGATTTTTTCCCCGATACGTCGATTTGGAGCGAAGATGCGTAGGAGATTAGCTTTAGTGGGGGTGGTGGTGTTAATTGGCGTGGCAAGCAGCATGACGCTCATCGGTATCTCCTGCGATCAGGCCAACACCACCGTCATCAACACCACCACCTCTCTTGATGATTTTGTTGGGGATGACCTCAGCGAAGATGCTATTGTTCAGGCTGCTGAGTCCGATACGGGTGATGCAATTGGTATGTGGGGCAGTGCCCGGCTCAATATCGCTAATTTCCGCTACAACTGCACTGAAGATAGCTGTGACCTGACACGGGCTACCGTCGAAACCATCCCCGCACCGTGGTTAAGTTGTTCGTTTCTAGATGACGAAGTACCCCATATCCAGTACGCAGTTGACCTCGAAACCGAGTCTGTCACCGTCACGACCGAGAGTCTTGAAGGCAGCGCCCTGGATAGAGGATGGGCCGACCGCGTTTCCAACGTTGACGAGATTCTAGAGGAAGCGCAACAGCTTATCGAGACCGACACCTACACCCTCAGTTTGACATGGATTGGGGAATGGACCGGACAGGTCATCCTCGATGAAGCCAACGCCGAACGCCTCGATTTTGGGGAGTAAAAGTCACCTTTGCCCCATTCGCCGCGCCCGCAAACGCCTTGAGCGTATCATCTGGTGATTTTGTTGTCTCTGCTGTGCCTGGTATCGTATCCACGTTCAAATCGGGCCGATTCGAAGGGGTCGGGTACACCCGATCCCGGTTTATTTATGTCATCCGCTTGGATTGTGGTTGGGGTTAGAAGGCTATAGAAGCATATTTTGATACAGGACGCGGTGTACCGCGCCCCTCCGGTGTTTGGTGGTCATTCTAAACAAAAAAGGGACACAGCATAGCGCCGTGTCCCCACCCTTTCAGGCTTACGTTCTTATATGCAACTTAACAAAATAAACGGGTAAACGTTGATGAGTCCGGTGCGTTGGCGAACGCCATGTATGGCGTCCATACGAAACACCGCGCTTTGGTAGGGACACGGCACTGCCGTGTCCGCCACGTCAATGTAAAGCCAATTGGAATGTTACCCAATTAATTTGGAAAGATGCATTTAGAACGTCAATTCAGCCAGTGCCGTGTCCAACACATCTCGGCCCGGACGGATGTCGCCTTCACCCAATTCGGCAATCGGGGTGTCAACAATATTCTTCACCACCGGCAGCGAGCCGCGCTCGTCATTGATGTAGATCAGGCCCGTCACGAAATGCTGCGCTTGCCGCGCTTCTTCAAGAATGCGCAGCGCACTGATGCGGTCCGTCGGGTCATGATCGGCGTCCAGTTTCTTCAGGCGAATCCAGCTACCATCATGCAACTGCACATCCTGAATCTCGCCTTCTGCGTAATCTACGTCGATTTCTTCCTGAAACTGGACCAGTCCTTGAATGGCGACGATTTCGTTGATAACTTCGTTGTGTTCCTTGCCCCAGAAGTAACTCTTGGTGGAATCATCCTGATTGTTGAAGGCCACACACGGGCTAATGATGTCAATCACCGCTGTGCCATTGTGATTCAAGGCTGCTGTCAACAGATGCTGCATCTGGTGTTTGTCACCGGAGAAACTGCGGGCGACAAAGGTTGCGTCCGCCACAATGGCTTCCATACACAGGTCGATGGCCGGGAATTCGTTCAGACCGGCATACTTGGTGCGTTGACCGATGTCAGCGGTTGCCGAGAACTGCCCTTTGGTCAGGCCATACACGCCGTTGTTCTCGATGATATAGATCATCGGCACATTGCGGCGTACCATATGCTTGAACTGCCCCATACCGATATTTCCCGTGTCGCCATCGCCGGAAACGCCAATCGGCTTCAAGTGGTGATTCATCAGCACCGCGCCGGTGGTGACCGATGGCATACGCCCGTGCAGGGCATTAAAGCCGTGTGAGCGACCCAGAAAATAGGCCGGGGATTTCGACGAACAACCGATGCCGCTCATCTTAATCAGCTTGTTCTGGTCCAGATTCTGGTCGTAGGCGACCTGTACAATCTGGGCAGAAATACTGTTGTGTCCACATCCTTTACAGAGGGTGGATGGGCGACCCTGATAATCAGCTTTGCTCAGGCCAATGTCGTTGGTTCTTTCGCGACCCATAATTAACCTTCCTGTTCCATAATGGTAGAGACGATCCAATCGGCGTCCAGCGGGAGTCCGTTCTGGCGGGCGACAATGCGAATCTTCGTGGCGAATTCCGGCATATCCATGCGCAGGATGGCGGCCATCTGCCCATCATAGTTGTTCTCTACCACGTAAATGTAGTCGTGTTTGTCGAGGAAGTCGTACACTACCTGCGATGCAGGCAAGGCACGAATGCGCAAATATTCTGCCGTGATGTCCTGTTCGACGAGTTTGTCGAGGGTCTCCATAATGGCGTATTCATTCGAGCCATAGGAGATGATGCCGAATCTGGCATTTTCAGCCGCGTGCAAAATTGGCTGTGGTAGGATTTCGCGGGCCGTGTCGATCTTGCGCGCCAGCCGGTCCATATTGTGTTCCCACACATCCGCATCCTCGCTGTAGACAGCCTTTTCGTCATGGCCTGTACCACGCGCAAACCATGCTGACTTGGGATGCATGTTGCCGGGCAGGGTGCGGTAAGTAACACCGTCACCGTCCAGGTCCTTATAACGACCCCATTCGTCGGCTAGCTCCGCTAATTCATCAGCAGTCAGCACTTTGCCGCGATTCATCGGCTCATCCGGATACTCGAACTTCTGCGTGGTGTGCAGGTTCATGCCGAGGTCGAGGTCACTCATGACAAAGACGGGCTGCTGCATCTGCTCGGCGATGTCAAAGGCCCGCCAGCCAAACTCGAAGCATTCCTTCGGCGTGGACGGGAAGATCAAAATCTGGCGTGTGTCACCATGTCCCAGGAAATGTGTGAACAGCACATCACCCTGACTGGTGCGGGTCGGCAAACCTGTGCTCGGCCCGACGCGCTGGATGTCCCACACCACAATTGGGATTTCGGCATAATAGGCCAGCCCGGCGAATTCGGCCATCAGCGAGATACCGGGGCCGCTCGTGGCGGTCATAGCACGACCACCGGCCCAACCCGCCCCAATCGTCATCCCGATAGCGGCCAGTTCATCCTCAGCCTGCACCACCGCATAGGTGGCTTTGCCGTCTTCGGTCTTGCGATATTTGTCGAGATACATATCCGCACTTTCGGCGAGGCTGCTCGACGGGGTAATGGGATACCATGCCATAAACTGGACGCCGCCAAACACCGCACCTAACCCGGATGCGCTGTTGCCATCCACGATAATCATGTTCTCGTTGATGACGGAGTCTTCAATGCGTTCAACCACATAGGGGTCCATCTTGGTCAGGTTTTCCTCTGACCAGTCGTAGGCGCGTTTCGCCACGTCATAATTCATCTTGACGGGCTTCGGCTTGCCATTGAAGTGGAATTCAAGTGCTGCATGGATTTCATCCATGTCAATGTTGAACAGATAGGCCATTGCCCCCAGATAGACCATGTTCGACACATAATCTTTGAGGCCAGACGGCACATCAAATTCTTTCATCAAGTCCTTTGCCGGAATGGTGTAGTAATACAGGTCATCGCGTGACGGGGTAACATTCCAGTCACTGGGATAAACCACCACACCGCCACTGGGGACATGCTCAACATCCTCGGCAAAAGTGGCAAGGTTATAGGCAATCAAAACTTCTGCAACAGGGCGATGACCGCGATAGCCATCTTTGTTGACACGCACATAGTACCAGGTTGGCAAGCCAGCGATGTTCGATGGGAACAGGTTCTTGCCAGTTACGGCAATCCCCATCTTAAACAGCGCACGCAGCAACGTGTTGTTCGATGTTTGGCTACCAGTACCATTGACGGTGGAGACGACAAAGGAGAAATCATTGATGATTTTGTCACCCTCGTATTCGCCACTTTTTGGTGCGCGTTGAATGTCAACTACGCTCATGAAGAATATCTCTCCTCTACCGCGTGTTGGCGGTTAGATATTTGATAAAGTTAATCAGTCCGACTCTGATGGGGGTGTTTCCGCCAGATTCGGTAGTAAACGAGTGTGTTCCTCAAAAGCCTGCAAACTGGCGTCAATGTCACCCGCCATGATGGCGTCGGCAATTCGCTCATGATACGTCCAAACTTGATTCAAGTATGCCAGATCAGCATAAGTATTAAGTTGGACGGCTTCGTAGGCTTCCCAATAGGCTTCCAGAATGCCACGCACAAAGGCGTTATCAATCCGCGAAAAGATCGCCAGATGAAATTGGCGGTGTTCGATGTGGGGGATGCGGACCGGATTGCCACGCAGTTTCTCCCACGCCCGCTCGACAAGTTCACATAAATGGTGCTTGTCTTCATCGGTTAAACTTTGCACAGCTTCGCGCCAGAATGATTGTTCAACATGCACCCGCAGCGCACTGTAGGCATCAAAATGACTGATATTGTTGGCTACAGCAAAAAACAAACTGAGGCGCACGGCGGGCATAAAATCAAATTCCTGGCGGTGGATGCCGGTGCGGGGGCGAACCGTGACCAGTCCGAGGCTTCGCGCAACTTCTAACTGCTCACGGAGCTTACTGACGCTGATACAAAGCTCTGAACTGAGTTCTCCCAATGCCGGAACGCGATCTCCGGGTTGGAGGTGTTCTTTCACCAGATAGTTCAGGAACTCGTATTCCAGCGAGAGATTGGGTAATGGAGGTGGGCCAGACGAATTCATCATATGAATCACATTATTCGTATCAATCGGTTGATTAAAGCATAGCACAACAAAACCCCGTGTCAATAGACAGCGAAGCGTTTTGATGCGAAATTAATGGTTGGATGATTACGAATGCCCGTTTGCCAGTATGATTATCACAAAATACGGTTTGAGTCTGAGAATCAAAAAGGGACCATAAATATCATGTGGAGTGAATCATGCACAAATCAATCCTGATTATTAGTGTGTTTCTATGGATCTGGAACGGTATTGGACCCGTTCAGGGACAGGACGCTCGCAGCCACACAGCTCTATTGATTAGTGGCACATACAGCGAGACTACCTCCCAACGAGGCTTGTTTCGGTTCGTTGATGGTGCATGGGAACAAGTCCCCGTAGACAATTTTTACAGAGGCGCGATATCCCCCGATGGTCAGTGGCTGGCCTATCTGAGCATGCCGCCATTTTTACAGGATATCGAGGGGGGGCCGGATTTCTGGACGGGTACTGCGTGGGACATCCAGCTCTTAGATCTGCAGACTATGTCTACAACGCCAATTGCGGTTCAGCCGGACTCGATCACGGTTACAGACAATGGCTATAGGGACGGAATTAAGCGCTCGATACCCGTATGGTCGCCTGATGGTAGTGCTGTGGCCTGGACGGAACAGGATTATCCCGCCAGAGATACGGCCCGATTAATGATTTATGATCCAGGCAACAATACAAGTTCCGTGCTTGATGATGCGCTTCCACAGATGAGGCTCAGTGCAGACGGGTTGCCACATATTTTCGCCTGGGGAATGCCGGGAATCGTGGTGTTTACCAACGATCCGGTGGACAGTACGGATATCTTGCGTTTTTATGATGAGACGACAGGTTTAGGTAAGTCAGTTCAGCTACCCGGTGAAGAGGCAGATTGGCCTCCACTGGCAGGGCCGTTGTGGATAACACAGGTGGAAGCGGCTGGTGATGTGGTTGGGGTGCAGTCATCCGACAATGCATGGTATATCATTGATCCACTGACGGGTGAGATTGGCAATTTAGGAACACAGCTTGAAGGAGTTACTGCCAGCAGCCTGGACGACTCTATACGGCTGGTTTGGAACGTCCATGCGCAGGAGAGTGAACCGGTCTGGCAGTTTCAGTCAGCCGAAGGTTCTGAAATGTTCGCTGCCGAGGGTGTGGCTGCAATCCCACTTCACCGCATCACAATCGCGCCGTCTGGAGACGCTGCCGCCTATCTACAAGCTAACACTATACACCTGTGGCAGGACCAGATTTTGACACAGATTGAACCGCCGGAGGATTTGAGGGTTGAGGCAATCTATTGGGGGCAGATCCAATGGCAAACCGGCAGCGCATATGACGACGTAGGCTGAGGAAAAGCACATCTCCCCAACCACTATTGCAGCGTGAACTCTGCCTGCTGCACCACCTCATTGTTGGCGAGCAGTTCGGCGGTATAAGTGCCTGTCATAAACTCGAAGTTCTGGGAATCCATGCCGTAATAGATGCAAGTCTGCTCATAAAAGGCGTCACTGGTCCAGAAGGTGGGATCAGTGTCCAGCGTTGTCTCGCCCTGCATCAGCCGCAGCGTGAAGTTGATGCCGGGATTCAAATCGACCGCTGTCACCACGAAATAAATGACTTCGGCCTGCGTTGAAAATGTATCTGTCGGACTCAGCGCACAAAAGGTTGACTGGTCAATCGCCGTAGACGTAACCGCACCGATAAACTGCTGGTTGCCGGGAACTGCCTGTGTTGGCTGTGGCCCGGCTGGCACACCACCGCCCACCGCCTGCGTTTGCTGGGGAGCCGGAATCGGGGATGGTTGCTGCGTGAAGAAAGGATCGCTGTTGTTGGTCGTCGGAACCGGGCCGCTGTTAAATTGCCCGCCATTCGCTACCTGCGTTGCCAGACGGTCCCGGTCATTCTGCAATTGTGCCATTTGTGCTTCAAGCTGTTCAACGCCATCGGCAGTCTGTTGCAGGACAGCCATCGTCTCCAGTTGGACATCCACCGCACTGACCGTTCGGGCAAAAGCTGTGTTTTCCGCATTTTCCGTCGCGCGTTGACTGGGGTCTTCAAAGGCGGCACAACTTGTCACAAACAACACAACTATGATAGCAACCAGGCTCAACCAGCGCATAAACTCAATCCTTCATACCATTTTGTTGGAATGTCGCCACTATAATAGCAGGTGTTGTCTAGATTGAGATGGCAAAATTATAGAACGTTCACCCTGCTATTACCCGACTCTCACGCGAACCATTCATCGCATGTCGCCAATGTGGTATCCTTTGTGGCGTTTACATGATGCGCAAATGTGAATGGTGTTGTAGAGGTATAATAGAGGCAAAAAGGAGCCTGAACCTGATGCACGCAGTTCACCCAGATGCACTGCCACTCATGTCTGAAGAAGAATATCTGGCGTTCACGGACGAGCAAGAGTTCAAATACGAATACTGTCAGGGACAGGTTTACGCCATGACAGGCGCGAGCCTCCGGCATAATATAATTAGTGCCAGCACTATTGCACACCTCAGCAATGTAGTGGCTGACCGGGATTATACGGTTACAGCGTCTGATACACGGATTCATATCGCCAACAAAAAATCATATCGTTACCCGGATGTAACTGTGTTTTGTGGCGAACCGGCTTATCTGAAGGGGCGCACCGATACAATCACGAATCCTGTTTTGCTGGTAGAAGTGCTGTCATCGGCTACAGCGGTGATCGACTATAACGAAAAGTTGGAAGAATACACACAGATCGAAACCTTACAAGCCTACGTGCTGGTTACCCAGGACGCACCAAAGGTCGAGGTTTTCCGCAGGCATGAGGCAGACAAGTGGTTGTATGAATATGTGACGGGGCTGGAATCAGAAATCAATATCCCTATATTGGATGCAGAACTGCGGCTGTCTTTGGCTCAAATTTACCGTCGAGTCGAGTGGGATACTCAAGAGACAGGCGAAACAGAAGATGATGAATAAGTAGTCTGATAATACTGACCGTCAGTGAAGTTTTTTCGAGATGAAAGAAACGGACGGGATATATCCCGTCCCTACAGTAAGTCACGGTATTTCGCAGGGACGCCATCATGCGTTTTAAGAAAATAATACGGGTTATCATCGCACCGGGATCGGGTTTACCCACCCCTACGGTGGGCGGTTTTCGGAGGGGCGCGGTACACCGCGTCCCGCATCAACAAAACCATAGCCTGCATTTAAATGTTAAATTGCATTATGGCGTCTGCCATTTCAATCTTAACGAATTTATGTGGTGAGCCGCTATTCATCCCTGCACTAAACTCCTTATAAACCATTTGGCGTGTGACGGAGAGACTCTTTGAAGCAGTCACTAATCATTTTCATCATGACAATTTGCCTGCCGGTTCTGGCCTGCTCGTTAACAACGGATGCCCCCGAACCAACCCCGATTCCGCCGACGTTTACCCCTGCGTCAACCTCAATGGCGCAAGCACCAACGGGAAGCAGTGTCCCGACCGCGACACCAACCACTACCACCGTCCCGCCGACGGCAACCGCTACCTTACCCCCCACATCGACACCACTACCCACCATCCAACTGGCCTATGACACCCTCAACTCGGTGGAACTGGATGCCCAACTACGCAGCCCGCTCGATGGCCTGTGGGTGTCCTTTCGCAACGTCAATGACCGGCAGGCGACACTTGATGTCCGCACACCGCAGGTTGATACCGGCCTGCAAACCATTTATTTAGCCAGACCGGGGACCAGCCAGAGTATCCGAGTGATGGACCTGCCCGCCAGTGTTGAAGATGACATTTACTGGTCACCCAATGGACGGGCAATGGTCTACTTTTTGCGCGAGGGGCCGGGGGTCTCATCTGCCGAAACGGGCCTGTATGTCCTCAATCTCGACCTTGGTTCAGCGATTCGATTTTTTGACATCGATTCTTTGCAGCCGCGTGGCATACCGGGGCATCGGCCTATCTGGTCACCGGACGGCAAAAGCTTCTTAATGGTGATGTCCACCGCCTATGCTACCGATGTTTTTGTAGTTAACGTGGATGGCTCTAATTTTACGAATTTGACTGAGTCACCCGCCTTTGATTTCTGGGCTACCTGGAGTCCCGACGGCACGAAAGTCGCTTTTGTCTCGGACCGCGCCACCTGCCCTACCCGCGAACCCGACGCGCCGGGTACCTGCGATTCCCTCAATTTCACGCCGCCGCAGGGTGGTAATCTTTATCTGCTCGATGTGGAAACGCTAGAGGTCCAAAAGGTAAACGATACGCTGGTCACCGGGCCGCCGCAGTGGATTGACAACCGCCATATCGCCACGACCTCCGGCTCACTCGATCCACTGGTCGGGACCACTGAGCTTTGGATTTACGATACGCTGGCCGGGTCAGGCTGGCAGGTCTCGCCCGCCGATGACGCTCTATATACCGCACCGTCATGGCAGAATACCGCCGAGCAGGTCGCCTATCAACGGGCCGGAGATACCACCACGATTGTCCTTGCTGACCGTCTCGGTGATGTGATTAACCAGGTGGATCGCTACAACTTTCCACGTTTCGGCCTGTCAATGGATTGGGCACCCGATAACGATTTTCTTGCCATCGGTGGGCGCAACGGCCAATGCCCATATGGCATTATCGTCCTTAACCAGAACTTTGAACTCGTGACCGCCCCTGCCACCAATCTGCTGGCCTGCGATCCCGTATATTCGCCCAATGGACGCTGGCTGGCTTTTATGGGTATTTCCCCGCGACCGGGCACTGACGCGCAGGAAGATTTGTATATCGCCAATGCCAATGGCCTCGGCGCGACCAATATCACCAACCGTCTGCAAGGTCAGGTCCACTTCATCGGCTGGGTCGGAAACCCCTAACCATTTCAACTGATTCTTCGGTATAATAGAATCAACCAACTTCAGGTAATCTTGCGATGAACATGACGCGCGATAAACAACTCTCACAGGAATTCATAAGCGCGATTGAAGAGTACCGTCAGGGGGCACTCAACAGTCGCGGCCTTGCTAAACGTGCCGAGCAAATCACGGACGCTGACGAAGTGGACTCCATGCAGGACGAACTGCTGAGTCATACCTTCTGGGCGATGCGGCATTTAATCCATCGTCCTGCTTGCTGGGCATCCAAACCGGAGGAACTGTATTATCTGGCCCGCTGCCTGAGGGGTGAAGACGACTTCGATCAAACCTTTATCGACACGTTCCGTGAAACATAGAGGAAATCAACGGGGGTTACTCCAGCAGCCCGACCGTTTGCGCGAAGACAAGCACGACCAGAAAGAATGCAATCAGCAGCATCCACGCGATGAGGTGTCCCAATTCAGTTGCTGACGTAACGGCCTGTTTCTCTTCAGTTGTGATGTTACCCAGCAGGTCGATGTACACATCCGTAACGCGATCATCACGTTTAAGACGCACCACATACTGTGCATGACGTGTCACCTTCCAGCCTTCGGCCTCAAGGCGTTCAATTTCCGGCTTGAGCAGGACTTCGGCCTGATCCGGGGTGACAAAATCCGGTTCTTCCATTTCATTCCTCGACTAAGAATTGCCAAATTCGCCGCATATGAGTAACATGCGACAACTAATTATAGCGAAGTGGTGAGTGTAACGAATGCGAAAAAAGAGAAGACGCTGGACTCGTAACAATATTATTGCAACCTTGATAGGGATTTTTCTGGTTGCCATTCTGATCATCGGCCTTGTACCTGACCTGGCCGGTGGTAACTCAGGCGGTCCGGTCGATCCCAACGATTTAAACGATGACGACATTTTTGAATTGACACAGGCCCCCAATCAGCGTTCTTTTCCGGCTCCTGACCCCGAAGTAAACGCCGACCGTATGGCCCTTCAATCAAGCGGGCTTTTTCAGGTGCCGTTTCCCGGTACTGATTGGGCCGAATTTGAGTCGGGTAATGACTACGACCCCAACCGGGGACGCGCCGATATTATCTTGAATTCGGGCAGCCGCCTTGCTATTGCTCAGGCATACGTGATGCTTGGCGTGAATTACGAGAACACCCAATCGCTAAGCGACAACCTCCTCACCGACGATTATTTCGATCTGGAGTGGAGCAGCGAATATGAAACCACCGAAGTGACCGGGCGGACGGTTGGCGATACGTTCCTGACGATTGATTTTGACTTACGCGATGGGGACCTGAGTTACTTCGGCAGGCAAATTAGCTGGCAGCGCGACGGCAACTTGTATAATGTGCGATTTGTCGTACCCACTAATAATCCAGATCTGCTGGCGAACTTACAATCTCTCTTCATCGAAAAATTCGCCTTCTACGCGAACATCGTCCCCACCCTGTCTACCGGCTGGCTGGCTTTTGCCGATGATGACTTCGGTATCATGTTCAAGGCCCCGGAAACGTGGCAGCGGGTCAGCGGCGGGGCGGGCCGGGTATCCACATTTGAAGGGACCGATGGTGGCGGTTTACAAGTTACTGTGCGCCAGATTGAGGATGAAGTGGATGTTGAGGATTTTGAAGCCGTTACCGAGTGGATGATCGGCTTCCGCGAAGGCATCAGGGTCAAGGAAGGCCAGCTTGTTGAGCAGCGTTTTGGCAATGGCTACCTCTACAGCTACACCTATCCCAACAGCGATGGCGATACGGTTAGCGGCGCAGTAGCGTTATTCCCCGGCCATGATGGTGGGACGACTCTGGTCGAGCTTCGTCTGGAAAATGTGGATACCAATTTACTCAACGCCGACGAGAATCCGGTTGCCCGTCAAATTCTGGATAGTGTTACACTATTGGCTCCTGACGATTTTGTGAACATCGAGCAATAGCAATGGCTGCAATTTTCAACATCACTATACTCTTTAACCTGATTTTAATGGTGGTGACACCTTCACTGGTTTCCCCACCAGCCCAGCTAAGCGCTGCCAGTGTGGTTGTCAGCAACTCCGGCATATTTTCGGTCCCCCTTGCTGAAGGCGATTGGACAGAATTCGCCAATATTTATGACCCTACTCGTGAGCGGGCGGATATTATCCTGACCTCACAGCAGGAACTCACCATTGTTCAAGCCTTTGTGCTGCTAAATCAGGAGTACGGTGATACACAGACCCTGAACGATGAGTTGTTCACCGAGGACTTCTTCACGCTGGAATGGAGTGATGGCTATGAACAAACCAACATCATCGGGCGTACTGTCGGCGAACGCTTCCTGACGCTGGATTTTGATCTTCGGGCAGGTGGTCAGAGCTTTGTCGGGCGTCAAATTAGCTGGCAGGAATCTGGACACATATTCAACCTGCGTTTCGTCGTGCCCCCTGACCGGGTTTCGCTGTTGGGCGATCTTCAGAGGTTGTATATCGAAAAATACACTTTCTACCCTGATATGCTCGGTACTCCCCTCAGCAACACCCAGATTGTGACGCCCTCTATTGTAGACGTTATGGTAAAACTGCCCGTAGGTTGGATCGAAAGCAGACAGCCGGACAGCGGTATTGTAGGTTACACCAACCAGCTTGATCTACAGGTATTTATCTGGCAGATTGAAGACGAGCTTGATCTGGATGATTATGAGGCGGTGACGGCGTGGATACTTGGCTTTCGCGACAACATGCACATGCTGGATGGGCGTCGTGTCGATCAGACTTTTGGCAGCGGCTACCTGTTCAGTTACACCTTTGAGGATGAAACGGCAGGCTCCGTTAGCGCCGCCCTTGCAATGTTTCCGTCCCATGATGGGGGCCTGAATCTGGTCGAGGTGGGCAGTAACAGCCCGGACACGAACTTACTGGATGGCGATGAAAATCCGGTGGCCCGCGCGGTGCTGGACAGCGTTACCCTACTGGCACCCGACGATTACGTCTATATCGAGCTAGAATAGTGGTGAAATTCACAAGTCAATGGTACGATTAGCACGCAAGTTTTCTATAGTTGAGGCTTTGGAATGGTGAATCGTCTTATTGTTGCAAGTATTCTGGGACTACTTTGTATCGCAGGCTTTAGTATGGTGCTTTTTGCACCTGCCGAAGCATCGACCTCATCGAATGACATCATTGGACTCGCACAGGATGGCAGTACACCCGCCCCTACACTGGAACCCTTTGTACAGAATGACCTGACCATACTGGCAGGCAATATCCAGCGGCCCAACGGCATATTCTGGCACGATGGCTATTTGTATACAGGGTGTGCAGGTGACTTTACCATTTACCGCGTGAATGATACCACCGGCGAAACTACCACCTATATCGCCGGGGTCCAGAATGCTCATACGCTGTACGCCGAAAGTAACACCGAGGGCGGCGTAGATCTGTGGGTCCCCGATTTCCAGCGCAATGCCGTTGTGAATGTGGTCGAGGGTCCAGAGATGAATATGATTGCCGAAAATTTGAACTCCCCCTGGGGCATGGATGTCGGGGCGGATGGTTCATTTTTCGTTACCCAATTGCGCGGTGATAGTGTTCTGAGGGTCCAGCGCGACGGCACTTATGAGGAAGTGGCAGTGGACCTGCGTAACCCGACGGGAATCGCCGTTGATGGCGATTATGTGTATGTTGCCAATAATGGCAGTGCCCGCCGCGCCATTGAGTGGTTCGATGTCAATGAAGCACCTGTCAACGACGAGAGCATACAGCCGCTGGTACAGGGTTTGCAAAATACAACAGGCGTTGTACTTGGCCCGGATCGTTTGCTGTACTTTGCCTATTCGCTGGGCACACGCGGTATTGTAGGCCGGGTTGACCCCGAACATTGCCGCGAGAATGGCGGCTGTACCAACGCCGATGTCGAAATCGTGTTGTGGTCAGAGCTGTCGGCCCCACTGGCGGGCCTGACCCTCTCCGATGATTTGCGGCTGTATGTCCACACCATGTTCGGCTCGGAGATTTATTACGTTCAACTGCCACAGGATACGCTCAACCGCGTTACTGAGGTCGCAGAAGAGACATCAGGCGACGGCTAATTTAACTTAAAATGTTCAGTCCGCTCGACACATTCCACCGGGCGGACTGGTCAATACACCCACGACTTCATTTCCCAAGCATTTCCTTGACCCGTTCCGCAATCTCCAGATAGCCGGGCAGAGAATCCCGCCATAGAACAGGGACATTGATGAGCAAATCGGGCAGAAGCAATCAACCCTGCGGGAAGTTCGGCGGGGATTTTGATAGTGATTTCAGACATGGGATGTGCCCCTGAAACTCAATATGGTTAATGCTATTGTACAGGAATGTTGGCGTGGGGATAAAAAATAGGCGGTTCGTTTTCACGCCCGCCTGTGAGGTGTTTCTAGCATCGATACTGGGTACAGCGGTTATCGCAGGTGACCCATGTCTCTTTGTTAATCTCATTCTTGCTGACGGTCAGGAAGCTGCCGCAGGTGGTGCAGCGGGCTATGACAGGCTCGCCACGTTCATGCTGTTCCAGCGCTTCGTTGATGACCGCCAGTTCTGGAAAATGATCCAGAATTTGTTTAGGAATAGCCATTAGTTCCCACTTTCTCACTCGCACCCCACTGAAGATGTACTCACCCGGTATGGGTGAAGACTCCCATTTTGAGTCTACCAGAGAAAATGCTAATGTCCTCGATTATTTACCGCTTTGAGCAATTTTTTACAAGATTTATGAAATTGCTAACCCGTGACCTCTTCCGTGCCAATCGGCGTCGGCACAGCGGTAGGCACAGATGTTGGTGGCGGCTGGCCGGGCGGCGGCGGTGGCGCGGGCGTGTCTGTGACTGAAACGACCGGCGTATCTGCTACCTGTACGCCATACGGCCTTGATGCCAGAGTGTTGGCGGTCAGATTGGGTAAGGGTGGCAAATTATCCGGGGCAATGGTGGGCAGGCTGGCTAATTCCTCCTCAGTCAAGATGATCTGGTTCAGCGGTGTCCAGCCAGATTGCAGTGTACCACGATCAAAATAATAGATATAAAGCCAGTCCTCAAATTGTCCGGCCACATGAGGCTGGAAGCCCATCGCCGCTGCAAATATCCGCCCGGAGCTTCTATCCGGCAGCGGGAAGACTTCAACCCCGCCAACCGTGTCCACATTTTCGATGATGACCGTTTCAGTTTGAGTTTCCGGCACAGCCATTTCATCTGGCAGCAGCGAGGCAACATTTGAAAACAACGGAATCGTAAAAACGCCTGCGATAGTCGCAATCCACATCAAAAGGCTACTACACGACATAGTGATCACTCCCTCGTTATTACTTAGAAATTATAACGGCATTTGATTTCCTTTTAGATCACCAGCGATTCGCCTTCCAGCACCAGCGCGGTCAAGCCGTGTTCGGTGATGGTTTCGTGCCATTCCCCACCCGCCCAGAATGCCGCCTGTCCATGCCGGATCGGCTGCCGGTCATCACGATTCTCGCCACAAACCCACCCTTGCCCCTCAATCACCACAAAAAGTTGATTGGTTGCCGCCTGATGGTAGCCGAGCACACCCCCGGCCTCCAACCGGATCACGACCACATGCAGCGCCGTTGATGTGATGTGCATAGCGCTGGCATGCTGGCTGTGGAACTGCTGAATGGCGTGCTGTGGAACAAAATTGATGATTTTCATGGATGCGCCTTATTCAGGTATGCTAACCAGAATGACACTAATGTTATCTGATCCACCCCGTTCATTTGCAAGGTCCACGAGTGTCTGTGCAGTCTGAGAAGTATTTGTACCGTTGTTGAGAACAATTGATAAAATCTCATTTTTGTCAACATGATTCCAGAGGCCGTCTGAACAGATTAGAAGGTAGCTACCCGGCAACAATTTGTGGGTAATCATGTCGGCGTCAAGAGTTTCATCCTGACCAATTGCACGATATAGTACATTAGCCGTGTGTGGATGTACAGCGGCCTCCTCGGGTGTCAACTGACCTAAATCTAGTAGTCGCTGAACAAGTGAATGGTCACGAGTTATTTGCTCAATATCTCCCGAACTAATGATGTATGCCCGGCTATCGCCCACATGGGCAATATATGCCATATATCCTATCATCGCGACTGCTGTAACAGTGGTTCCAGCACCTGGCACCTGATTACGAACTTGCCTGTTGGCCTCCTGTAATGCTCTCGTGAGTACATCAGTCAGTGGTTCCGCCCCGGAATCGAACTCGAATTTATCTTTTAGCAAAGGCGTGTAAATATCAGTGAGAATATGTTGGCTGATGATTTTAGTGGCAAGGCCGGAAGCTTTTTCGCCATCATCATAGCCTCCCGCGCCATCCGCTACAATAAACAATCCAAAATACGGCTTTGGATCACTTGAAATGGCTGAAGCAGAAAAAACGAAAAGCGCATCCTGATTAGAGGCTCGTAGTTGTCCTATATCTGTTCTGTAACCAATTGTTATCTGCTTTCCATTCATAAGGTTTTCCTCGGGGATAGACTCAGGGAGGGCACCACAATTTTAGCCAATCGTAGAGAATATGTCATTTAAATAACGTCTTATTCAACGCTCACCCTACGTGTTATCGCTGGACAACAATCTCGCCCTTTGCTAACCTGTGGGGCATTGGCTACACTTTGAGAGCACTACCCTAAATTTTAAGGAGGAAGAGAACACGATGCGACGCCAAACGATGTGGCGTTCCGTTACGGTGTTGATGGTGATGGCACTCGTGTTGTTACCGGTCAATTTGATTCATGCACAGGACGACTCGCGTCGCCTGAGTGTTGGGCAAGCCGTAACCGGCACACTTGATTCAGAAAATTTTGCCGAGACATACATTTTTGATGCGTCAGCCGGGGATTCGGCGACCCTGACGGCAACGACAAGCAGCGATACCCTGTCGCTGGCCCTGATTTTATCAGATCCTGACGGCGTTGTGATTGCCAGCGATGGTGATCTCGAAACTGCCACTGTAGCAACACTCGCTGGAGTAGCTCTGGAAACCGACGGAACCTACGTCGTGACCGTGCTGCGCGGCACTGGCGCGGACGGCGACGATGAAGGCGAGTATACACTGGCGCTGACGGGAACCATTACTGCCCCCGCTGCGTCGGCGGATGGGGGCACACCCAGTGATGTTGCCTCCGGACGCAACGTCTACGTCCAGCTTGACGACGGCACGATTGATGTCGAGTTGGTTTGGGACGCTGGCGTGGACCTCGATCTTGAAGTCCGCGACCCGGTTGGTGGTGCGCTCTTCTGGGAAAATCCAGAGGTGGTCAGCGGCGGTGAACACGGCGGCAACGTTAATCAGAATTGCGAAGATGTGGTCACCGAGGAACCTACCGAAACTATCACCTGGACTTCACAGGAAGTTCCGGTCGGCAGCTATGAGCTTTTGATCTACCATATCAATGCCTGTGGCACATCCGGTCCACAGCAGTTTACTGTCAACGCTGCCATTAACGGCGAAGATGCTCAGTCCTTCAACGGCATCATCAATCCCGGTCAGGTATATCTGGGTCGTGTAACGCTGGACCTCGATAAGGATTGGACTCTGTTTAACGGCGGCGTGAATGCGGGTGTAGTTCCTTCCGTCCCTGCCGACGTTGGCGACATTTCACTGGGTTCAACCGTGTCCGGCACGATCACCAACGAAGATATGGCCGATGCTTACGCATTTGAAGGCAACACGGGCGAATCGATTGAAGTCAATCTTGATGCAACATCTGGCAGCCTGGATACGCTGGTCATTTTGCTCGATGCCAGTGGCAATCGTGTTGCCGATAATGATGACGGCACTGATGGAACCACCAATTCGCAGTTGACAACCATTCTGCCCAATACAGGCTCCTACACGCTCGTAGCGACACGCTATGGTCAGACGATTGGCGGCACAGAAGGCAATTACTCGATGAGCGTGAATCGCCCGGTGTCCGTGCCAGCGGACAATACCGGCGACGGTGGGACAGTCGATGATCAGACCGATTCGACCGCTGTACTTCCCAGCGGCAGCATCGAAGTGGCACTGCGCTGGGCCAATAGTGCCGACTTGCAGCTACTGGTCCGCGATCCCAATGGAGATTCAGTGTTTGACGATGAGGTAACTATCCCCAGCGGCGGCATTCTCAACGAAGTTGGTAATCAGAATTGTGTTCTGGCGACAGGCAACCCGGTGAGCTACATCTACTGGCCCGAGGGCCGCACCCTGAACCCCGGCACATATGAGGTTGAAGTCTGGTATCAAAGCGAATGTGTGGCAGGCACGCCGCCCCCAACTTTCACACTGACCATTGAAGTCAGTGGTAACACGGTGTTTACCACCAACCAGACCCCGACTCTGAATACTCGCTACATGGTGTCCTTCACGGTCAATCAGGATGGTACGGTTGATGAATTGACCGATACTGACGGCGGCTCCTTCTCGATGAACGACTCGCGTATCATTGATGTCGCCAGCAATGTTGCCACTGCCCGGCCAATTGACCTCGATGAACAGGTTCAGGGTACGATTACCAGCGACAATCGCTTCAATCTGTACTCGTTCGAGGGCCGTGCCGGTGACCGCATCAGCATTTCGATGACAGGCACGACGGGTAATCTGGACTCAGCGGTGTATCTGATTGGTCCTGCCCCATCCTATATCCAACTGACGTTCAACGATGATGCGCAGGCCGATCCCGATCAACAGCGCGACATCGATTCGCGAATTTCCAGCTATACGCTTCAGGATGATGGCGAATACTACATCATTGCCACACACTATGGCCTGCTGTATGGCGGGACCGAGGGGAATTACATCCTCGAAGTGACCCTGCTGCCCTAATCGAATAGCACGTTACAAAACTGAGAGGTATGCCCACCAGCATACCTCTTTCTTTTTGACAACCGGAGAAACTAATGTCGAACAGGTACACGGCTGAATTTGAGGACAAGGTGAGTGAGTGGGCATTAGCACGCATTCCGCCCAAACGCCATGCTCACGTAATTGGCGTGGTTGAAATGGCGGATAAGCTGGCTCGATTATACGCGCCGCAAGATGTAATACTGGTGCGGCTGGCAGGCTGGATTCACGATTCGGCGAAGGCTGATTCTGATGCTGAATTACTGGCGCTGGCTGAACACTACGGCGTAGATATTTCCGACTTTGACCGTCGCGTCCCGATGCTGCTGCATGGCATTGTCGCTTATCACATGGCGAACGACGTCTTTGCTCTCAATGATGACCGCCTCGCAACCGCCTGTCACTATCACACCACCGGCGCACCCGGCATGAGTCTCACCGACAAAATTGTCATGCTGGCTGATTCCGTTGAGACCAACACCCGCGATTATCCCGGCGTTGAAGCGATTCGCCGCGCCGCCCTCGACGATTTGGATGCCGCCGTCAAACTCCTTGTGCAACGCACCCTCATCTATCTGATGGAAAGAGACCGCCTGATTGACCCGTGCGTCATCGCGGTTTGGAACGAACTTGTGTCGGCTTGATTAAGGTCAGCGGAAAAAGATTCGAAAGCTAGCCTGAACCGCGTTACACTACAGTCGTTTCAGGGGGTTAATAAAATGCGCAGAACTGCACTCGGGCTAATTGCAATTTCAGTGCTGATTTTGATTGTTGTTGGGGTCTTGCTGGTTACGCAGTCCGGCGACGATACAGGTGACCTCGAAGAATTGTCGATAGATGCGCTGGTCGAGGATATTGAAAATCGTGAAGTCATCCTCGTGACCAGCAGGGGTGAGCATCTGGAAGTCGCTTATGATGCCAATGAAGACCCTACCCATTTCGTCGATACTGGCGAAGAAGTGTCCAATTTGCCGGATTATCTCGAAGAACACGGCGTAAGTCCTCCGGCCCTTGCTGGATTAGCCTTCGCCTATGAGGATACCAGCGCTACGAGCGAGTCTCTGGAAACCTACGGACTGGCAATTGGGGGGATTGCGGCGAGCCTGCTGATTATCGGAATCATCGTCTTCATCCGCAGTGATGAGGGTTCGACAATGCAGGGCTAAAAAAAGCTGTCGCGACCAATTGCCGGGACAGCTTCTTAAATCAAGTTGAGTATCTTCTTATGCGACTTCGGCTAACCAGTTAATCGCTTCTTGCCTATTGAAGAAGATTTTGCGTTCCACTGTGCTGCTGTTATACAACGACCTCAGCAGAAGGCGCACCGGGCCTAGATGCAATGCCTGATCCTGCGGCAGCACAACGGCTACCCGTGCCCGTTTGGACGACTGCTGGCGCGAGAGGTCCTGTGCCCGCTGGCGAAAGCCACTGCGAATGATAATCGCGTTCAGACGGGAAAAATCGAGCAGCATACAGATGGGCTGTAAAGGCGGCCAATTGGCGAAGGCATTAGTGGCGATTTCAAACCACTCTTCGGTTGTCTCGTCGCTCAAATCGGCGAAGGCGAACAAAACAATACCACCATTACCCAACCATTCCATTTCAACTTTATCGGTAAGGGATGGAAACAATTCATCCGGTTCAAACATTGGGGACACTTTCGGTTACACCTACTTTTCCATATATCATGATAAACAAAATCGAACTTCGCGTGTCCGAATGTTTTGTGAAATTTGGGATGCAGCCTCAGACAATGGTAAACGTCTGCCATGATTGAATCGTGTCACCCGCTTCAAAATCAAAGTTCGTGCTGGCAACTAGATCTTTCACCATGTTCGACACCATAATTGAATCCGATGCGGCCTTTGCCATCAGTTGCAGCGCAATCCGCACCACTGCACCGCTGATGTCACCGTTTTGCACCATACATTCCCCGGCGTGCAGGCCGATTTTGACACCCGGTAGCTGCCCCTGAATGGCCTGTGCACAGTGCAGTGCACGTGTCGGGCCGTCAAATGCCACCACGCTCACCTCATCACTTCGCTCAATGAGTCGCCCCCGGTAGCGTTGCAGCACCGGGTCCGGCACCGCCGCGTTTGTTGCCAGCAAGGTTAGCAGGACAAATCGAGCCGGTTCAGTGCGGGACACGCGCTCAATATAGTCATGAACTGCCTTTAACAGGGGAGCCGTGTCCCCCCCACCACAGATGATCATCCCCTTCGAGTTCGACATACTGTGCACCGGGGATATGGCTGGCGAGATAGCGCCCGTTGCCAACCCATTTTACCTTGTCGTCGATGCGATGCAGCACAAGGGTGGGTACGCGAATCGACGGCAGCAGATGGCGTACATCAATTTGCTGCATGGCGTCCAGAATGGCCTTGATGGCCCCGGGACTCGACCCCAAGCGTAACAGTCTGGCCCACCAATCCCGCATATGGGGGTCATTCGCCCGCGATGTGGTGAAGATCTCAATCCCTACCGGGGTTCCCCAGTTTTCCAGCATCAATTCATGCCAGCGCCGGTATAAGCGGTCAGGGGGTGCCCAGGGATATTCCGAATCCCGCGAGAACCGAGCACCCGTGCCGTACAGAATCAAACCCTGCACCCGTTCAGGATAGGTAACTAGCGTAACGATACTGGCAGGCCCGCCCTCCGACACGCCAAACAATACCGCCCGCTCCGAGCCGACGGCGTTCATCACGGCACAGATGTCGTCCATTGTATCGTCCAGAGTTGGTGCATGACCAATCCGGTCTGATAGGCCAACGCCGCGCTTATCGAAAACAATCAGGCGGCATCTGGACGAAAGCGTGGTTAAAAATTGAACCAGCGGCGCATCTTCCCATATCAAGTCCAGATGGCTGATGAAGCCGTTGACGAACACCACATCCACTGGACCATCACCGAGCACCTGATAGGCGATGTGTACCTCACCGCTTTTAACATATTGGGTCTGTGGTCGCGGCGTCGCCAGCGGTTTACCAGCCCGGATGGTGTGATACAGTTCATTGGTTTCGGGCCGGGGTGCGGCTCCCAATTCCTCGTCCAATATCCGCTTGCATTCCTCATACTGGCGCAGGGCGGCTGCCCGGTGACCTGTAGCGGCATAGACCTCCATCAGACGGCGATGTACCGCTTCATCGAGTGGGTCCAGCCAGATAAGCTGCCGTAGATAGCGCACCGCATCTTCACCCGAAACTTGATCGATAAGATTGCTCAGCGAATGGGTCAGATTCTGGCGCAGATTTTCGCGGGTAAAAAACTGCCAGTCATCAAATCCGAGGCAGTCTGGCAGGGAAAACCCGGATAAAAATTCATCTTGAAAGAGGTCGGCGGCGGCCTGCCACTGCTGGCTGCCGTAGTGCTCGTTGAAGGCCAGCACATCCACCCACAGTTCTGTGTCGGGATTCAGCGAGATGGTATCGCCTGTCGCCTGCAAGACATCCACACCAACGGCTTGATTGAGGCGGTACAGGGTCCGTCGCAGGTTCGCACGGGCGGTGCTCTGGTCGCTGTCTGCCCAGAACATGGTCGCCAGCGTATCCCGACTATGTGCATTACCTTCTACAGCGACATAGGCCAGCATTGCCAGTGCTTTTTTTAGATTGAAATCAATCGGCTGTTGATCTACCTCAATGCGCGGCGGACCAAACAGGTATAGCTTCAGCATTTTTTACTCCTCTACGGTGAATGTTACCCCAGATTCTCAGAGGACGCCTTATGAGACGCCTCATGAGACGTTGCCGGGACGAACGGCGTATAAGGTAATAGCAGAGTTCAAGGAGTGTAAGGCCATGATCACTATTCGTCCTATTCAACGCCGCGATGAGCAAATGCTTAAAGAGATGTTCTGGTTCTGTTCAGAAGACTCTCTATACCGACGCTATCTACGTAGTTATAACCCCACTGACGAGGAAATTGCACAAATTTGTGCGATTACACCAGATGAAGGGGCTGCCTTCGTAGCAACCATAGACCACCCGCATCAAGCGATTGTGGGCCTGGCCTACTACATATATGACGGTGACGGCACTGCTGAACCTGCCGTTCTGGTCGAGGACAATTACCAGTCACAGGGCATCGGCAAGCGCCTGTTGGGTTCACTGTACGAAGAAGCACAACAGCGCAAGGTGGCTGCCTTCAATACCTATGTGCTCGCCGACAATCGCCCGATGATGCACATGATTCGCAAGAGTGGGCTGCACTATGACTGCGAGCAGGAATACGGTACATTTCATTTCCGCATCTGGCTAGACCGGCAGGCCGCTTGAGCCTGTCCGGTTATTATAATTTACGTCTTATGTGAAATGAAAACCTGAACCCCCTCTGCCGTATGGTGTTTCGGAGGGGCGTAGTACACCACGTCCCACATCAACACGGCATAATCCCTTGTCACGCAGAACGGCGCTGCCGCATCTTCAATACAAAATCCCCAGCCCCTGTTTCTCCCCGATTCCCACTCTCCGACAGACTACAACCCACTTGCGAACTTATGTTCTATTTTTTAACATTCGGAAAAGCCCTATAATGAGCGAAACAAAGTGCTTGTTGGATAGGATGCCTTGTCATGGGTAATAAGGATTTCAGTCATCTGAGTTTCGAGGATGCCTACGCACAGTTAGAAAAGATCGTTGAACAACTCGAAACCAGCAGCCTCCCCCTCGAAGAATCACTGACACTGTTTGAAGAAGGTCAACGGCTGTCTGCTTACTGCCAGCAGTTGTTGGACAAGGCCGAACTGCGCGTCAGCCAGCTTGTTGGCAGTCAGGTGGTCCCGTTGGAGGGTGATGACAAGGCCGGGGTGAAAGACGAGAGTGGCGAAGAAGATGCACCCTCCGCTCAAGCCGCGACACCCGATTCTGAGGCAAACTCCACAAGCGAAAAAATTGACAATACAGCCCAGACTGCATAAACTCATAGCGCGTATTTGTGTTAAATGAATACTTTGGGAGAAATTTCCTGATGAAGCGTAATTTGATTGCCTTACTTGTGGTTATCGTGGCGCTGGCGCTGGTTGCTCCGGTTGCTGCAACCCGGATACCTGCGGCCAGTACAGGAGCCGCCGCCCAGGTCGAAGGCGAAACCATTCGCATCGGCACCAACGCGGAATATCCGCCTTTTGAAGAAGTAGCTGAAGATGGTTCACTTATCGGCTTTGACGTTGATTTGATGGAAGCTCTGGCCGCGGATGCTGGTTTTGAGATCGAATGGATCAATACCAAATGGGATGGTATCTTCTTTAACCTCTCTGAAGGCGAATTTGACGCAGTCATTTCCGCCGCGACCATCACCACCCAGCGTGAACGTATTGTTGACTTCTCCAATCCCTACTTTGTCGCCAGCCAGAGCATTTCCGTCACCAGCGAAAATGCGGAGACGATTGCCACACCCGAGGATCTGGCCGGATTGCGTGTTGGCGTCCAGACCGGGACCACCGGCGATTTCTTCGCCTCTGAAATCGAGGGCGTAGAAGTGGTTCGTTTTGACGAAACCACGCTGGCCTTTGATGCTCTGGGTGCTGGTGAAGTTGAAGCAGTTATTGCTGACACTCCAGCCGCTGCCGCAATTATTGCCAACCAGCCCGAACTCGATGCCCTGATTGTCGGTGACCCGCTGACTGCCGAATTCTACGGTATTGCAGTCCGCCCGGACTTCCCTGAACTACTAGAAGCCCTCAATGTGAGCATTGCCAACGTGTTTGAGGATGGGACCTACAACGAAATTCATGAAGAGTGGTTTGGTGCACCGGCCCCCGATTTCCTGCTCGAAGGCGACTACGAGCTTGAAATTATTGAGGTTGATCCCACCAGCCCCAGCAGCGTTGCCAATTACTATCTGTATACGGTTTTTGTCCTTCAGGACTTTGCCGAATTGGAAGCGATTGCCTGTGCCGACATCTTTGAAGGCGACGATGCCATCACCGAAGAAGACTTTGCCGACATCGCTGGTTTTGAGTTTGACTTCAGCGGTCTGGAATATGAAGAGACTGTTGATGGTGAAACTGCCACGGTAACCGCGACAGGTACGGTCGTCGTTGACGATGGCACAGAAGTTGTCGAACTCGACTTTGCCGACTTCCTTGAAGGTCAACTCGAACTGGTTCAGGACGAGGAAGGTAACTGGCTCGCCTGCCCTGCCGAAGGATAAACACCGGCGTACCCTTAATTAGTAAACTCGCGTCGGGGAATCAGCGTGGTTCCCCGGCGTTTTTTCATCAAGGAATAATTTTATGAAAGAATACCCGCAGGAAGTCATTCCCCTTAACCGTCGCATTATCGCTTTTGCCTACCGTTTTCCGTGGTGGATGGTGTTCCTGATTGGCCTCATCATCATTTACGGCTTCATCTTGATTACCGATGAGAACCGGCGTGACATCATCACTGAGTTATCAGACAACGTTGAGTGGACCACCGATGAATTATTTGCCGTGACTTATGAAATCAAAACGGAGGTGCTGCTTGTCGATGAGCAATATGTCCTCTTCGACCTGCAAAACAACCGCATCACCATCAGCACCGCCGATGTTATCGCCGTCGATGAGCAGGGGGTGCTGGAATGCCCGCCCGATGCCGCTGCCAACTGCCTCAATCAACGCGGCACGGTGGTGCAGTATCGGGATTTCCGTCTGCAAGAAGTTGAAACACCGGATGGCTTTGCAGAGTTTGAAGGTGTTGTGGAACCACAGGGTCGTTTTGGCTTCAACACACCGGGTCGCCTGAATGTTACCACCGCTGACGGCGACAGCTTTCTCGTACCTGAAGAACGAGTGCTGGAAGAGGGCGAAGCCGAAGACTTTGTGCTGGCCTGCAACCGCGTGGTGGATATTTATTGTGAAAATCTGACCGGGCGATATGTGCGGTTTGAACTGCCCTACGTCCAGCGCGAGGCACTGCTGGCCCGCATTGATATAGTCATCCAGCATGTAGAAGATGGTTTCCAGCAGGCCATCCGCCCCACCCGTGTATTGGACCGGCGCGAAGGGACCGTTGAATGCCCTGATGATGCCCCGGAAGGCTGCGAACCCTTCACCGCCACCTTCATCACCTATCCAGAACGCATCATTGGTACCCAGATTACCGGCAATGACGACGAACGCACTATTCGCACCGTTGAGCAGCAAACCGTCACCATCGAAACTGACCGTATTCAGGAGATGCGTGTAGGCGAAACCATTGAATGCGACAAAGATGCGGATAGACGCTGTCAGGATTTTGAAGGCACTGTTGTTCTGGCTGAAGGCGCAACATATGAGGGCGAACTGACGTTTGAAACCAGCCGCACCTATAAAATATTGCTGCCCGGCGATGACGAGGCCATTGAATTCAACCGCCTTGATATTGCTGAGGAGGAGCGTGACCCACCCGCCTGTACCGATGCCGACGCAGAAGCCTGCAACGTTACTATCAAGCTCAAAAACAGTGAAATCGGCGGGCGCATCATCGAACAGACAGACGATGCCATTATCCTCGAAACCGTGCCCGAAAAAACGGTGACACTCAGTGAAGATGAGATTTACAACACTGTCAAGCGAACCCCGGCGCGTTGTGCCCTGAACAATCTGGGGGCCTGTAATCGCGGCCTGTTCCTGACCATCATTGTCACTCTGTCGTCCTATTCACTGGCACTCATGATCGGTCTGATCATTGGTATGTTCCGCGTTTCCAGCAATCCCATTCTGCACAATGTCGGCGCATTCTACGTTGAGCTTGTACGTGGTATCCCGCTAATTGTGCTGCTGTTCTATTTCGCGTTCGTGATTGGTCCGCTGGCCCGTGATGTGACCACCAGCCTGACCGGAATCGACTTCCTCAAACCGCTGGATCGCATCGAAACGGCGATACTCGGCGATGAATCGTTCCTTTCAGAAGCAGTGATCGGACTCGCTTTTGGCTATGGTGCTTTTACTGCTGAGGTTTTCCGCGCCGGGATTGAATCGATTCATCGTGGGCAAATGGAAGCCGCCCGCAGTCTGGGCATGTCCTATCTGGAGTCGATGCGCTTTGTTATTTTACCACAGGCCATTCGCGTGGTGCTGCCGCCGCTCGGCAACGAGTTCATCGCCATGCTCAAAGACTCGGCACTGATTTCGGTGCTGGCCCTACCAGAACTGTTTCAGGTGGCACGGCAAATCGCTTCACGTGAATTTCAAGCACGACCTGCTTATACCACGGTTGCATGGGTCTATATTGTGCTGACATTTATGTTGTCGATGGGAGTCCGCTGGGTTGAGCGCCGCTCACGGCTGCCGTAACCTACATCCTGAACACACCATATACGGTTTCTTCAAGCGGGGCGTTCAGGCAGGCGGACAGTGCCAATCCCAGTACACGGCGCGTATCAACCGGGTCGAGAATGCCATCGTCCCACAGCCGGGCCGTTGAATAGTATGGATTGCCTTCGCGCTCATACTTATCGAGGATGGGCTGCTTGAATTCGGCAAGTTCCTCCTCGGACATCACTGCCTGATTGCCCCGCTCTAGTTGTTCCTGTTTGATGGTCGCCAGTACATTGGCGGCCTGTTCGCCCCCCATCACACTAATGCGGCTGTTGGGCCACATCCACAGGAAACGCGGATTATAAGCCCGTCCACACATGCCATAATTACCCGCGCCAAAACTCCCGCCGATGATGACGGTCAGTTTGGGAACCTGCGCATTGGCGACGGCATTCACCATCTTGGCTCCATCTTTAGCGATACCCCCTGCTTCATAATCTTTGCCAACCATAAAGCCTGTGATATTTTGCAGGAACAGCAGCGGAATGCGGCGCTGGTTGCATAGTTCAATGAAGTGCGTTCCTTTGAGGGCGCTCTCACTGAAGAGCACGCCGTTGTTGCCGATAATGCCGACCGGGTAGCCTTCGATACGGGCAAATCCGGTGACGATGGTGGTCGCATAATTGGCTTTGAATTCACGGAAACGACTGCCATCCACAATCCGGGCGATCACCTCGCGCACATCATAGGCTTCGCGGAAATTGCGCGGCAGAATGCCATAAAGTTCGCGCACATCGTAGGCAGGTTCTTCGGGTGGCTGGACATCAAGGTCCACTTTTTTACGGGTGTTGAGGGTCGCCACAATATCGCGTACGATTTGAATGGCATGTTCATCATCCAGCGCGTAATGATCCGCCACCCCGGAGACATGGGTATGCACATAGGCTCCACCAAGTTCTTCAGCGGTCACTTCTTCACCCGTCGCAGCTTTCACAAGCGGCGGCCCGCCCAGAAAAATCGTGCCCGTGCCTTCAACAATCACCGTTTCATCGCTCATCGCCGGGACATAGGCCCCGCCCGCCGTGCAGCTTCCCATCACACAGGCAATTTGCGGAATACCCGCCGCGCTCATCGTGGCCTGATTGTAGAAAATACGCCCGAAATCATCGACATCGGGGAAGACTTCATCCTGCATCGGCAGAAATGCGCCGCCGGAGTCTACGAGGTAAATGCAGGGCAGGTTATTTTGCAGGGCCACTTGCTGGGCACGCAGATGTTTTTTAACGGTCAGCGGATAATAGCTGCCGCCCTTGACGGTGGCATCGTTCGCGACAATCAAACATTCCCGACCAGACACTCGTCCGATGCCGGTCACAATACCCGCCGCCGGAGCACCGCCATCATACAGGTCCCACGCAGCAAGGGGCGACAACTCAAGAAAGGCCGAGCCGTCATCCAGGAGTTTGTCGATGCGGTCGCGCACAAACAACTTGCCCTGCTCACGATGGCGCTGCTGGTATTTTTCACCGCCACCTTCACGCACCAGAGCAAGTCGCTCCCGGAGCTGTCGCGCTAACGCTTCATTGTGTTCAAGGTTGGCCCTAAAAGTTTCGTCATTGGCGTTAATGTTCGATTCCAGCACTTCAAGCATGGGGGTTTTGTCTCAACTTTTGTGATAAATATAACGTGACAAGTCTAACATGAATCACCTGATTCCTCACTCGAAACTGGTATAATTAAAAGCGGACATGGGGATCAGCCTGAAACCGAATCTAAACTTTTACGTATAGTAGAGCAGGTCAGGCAGTAGGGGTTTAAGGGACTTTATGTATCCAGATGAATCAGAGTTGATCCAGTTGTCTCTTGACGGAGACATGGA
>JAKEEQ010000323.1 GCA_022616515.1 Chloroflexota bacterium
GGAATGAAAGTTTCCATTGAACTGCTGCTGGAAAACGCCCGATATCTTTCGGGAGCAGAACTTAATGAACTTCTAAATTCGCTACACCTGAGTGTGTCCAGCTTGCAAAATCTTATCGATAATCTGCTGGAAAGCAGCAAGATTGAAGCAAATCACTTTTCATTGCGCCGACAGCCCATACAAATAGCTCATACAGTCAGCGAAGCACTCAGACTCATTCAGCCATTCTTGAACCGACGCCATCAGCACATAACCCTCGACCAGCCATTTGTATTGCCCACAATCAGCGCAGACGCAACTCGTTTGACCCAGGTTTTGGTCAATCTCCTCGCAAATGCCAGTAAATACAGTCCAATGAACAGCATCATTGACATTACGCTCGATATTCGCTCAAACGGATTGTATGTTGCGATTGCAGATCGGGGACAAGGTATTCCAGAGGAACAACGCGAAAGTGTTTTTCGACAGTTCGTGCGTTTAAATCGAGAGGCGAAATCGGATTACAGTGCCGGACTGGGATTAGCCGTGGTGAAAGCAATCGTCGAAGCGCACAGCGGTCAGATTGGGGTCGATAATCGGGATGGCGGTGGTGCGATATTCTGGTTTATGCTGCCGACAGAAGGAGATGTATTGTATGAAAGCGCTGGTCGTTGATGACGATTTAGTCCTAGCTGATGTGATTTCATTTACGCTGCGTCGGGCTGGATTTGATGTGTTATTAGCTCACGACGGTGAAACGGCATGGGAGCGTTTTGAAGGCGAGATGCCGGAGATTGTCATCCTTGACCTGGAGCTTCCGGGGAAAGACGGTCTACAGGTTTGCCGCGACATTCGGAGTAAATCAGACACACCCATCATTATGTTAACCGTGCGCGACAGCGATGAAGATGTTGTGAATGGGCTTGGACTGGGTGCTGATGACTATATTACGAAGCCATTCAGTCCGGCACAGTTAGTTGCCAGAGTCCAGGCGGTACTGCGGCGCACCGGGCAGGCCGCCTTGCCCCGTAACCTTTCCTATGCAGGAATGAGATTGAACCCGGACCGGCATACGGTGGAACAGGCTGATTATGAACCCGTGCAGTTGACACAGTTGGAATTCAAACTGCTGGAGACGCTGGTGCTAAACAGTACACAAGTTTTGCCAACGAATACTCTAATTGATCGAGTTTGGGGTCCCGGAGGCGGTGACAAAGCCATGCTCAAACAACTGGTATACCGACTGCGCCGCAAGATTGAAAACGAGAGCAACGAGGTATTCATTGAAGCTATTCCGGGGATTGGTTACGCATTAACACAGAGCCACGGCAAAAAAAGCTGAATTTGTGACCAACCTGTGACCACATCATAACTATCCCTGTCACCAGTGCATGGTATCCTGCCAGTTGCTTACAGGCTGCAACCTAAGGACAAACCAATGCTTCTCCATTTTGATCGCAGGCACTTTAAGATTCCCCGTCAGGCACGTGACAACTGTTGGTATTTGTCATGTTGTTGTCGCTGTACTGCATAAACTGATGGTTCGGTCATTCACAAAAGTCCAGATCAAAATCAACAAGGAGAACAATCTCATGAAACGCTCTACTCGTCTTTCACTCATCCTATTTAGCCTCTTGCTGCTAGTAACCTCAACATCAATCTCTGCACAAGATGCTCCATCGTCAATCACCCTGACATTGGCGGCTTACACTACCCCACGTGAAGCCTATGTCGAAATCATCCCTTTGTTCCAGGCTTACTGGCAAGAGCAAACCGGGCAAGAAGTTACATTCCAAGAATCATATCTTGGTTCCGGGGCGCAGTCACGTGCAGTAGCCGGTGGCTTTGAAGCCGATATTGTGGCGCTCTCACTGGAGCGCGATGTAACTCGCCTTGTAGAAGCTGGACTCATCACGCACGACTGGCAGAACAATGAATACAATGGCATGGTCAGCACATCACTGGTTACTTTGCTCGTTCGCCCCGGCAATCCGCGCAATATTCAGGATTGGGCTGATCTGGCGCAGGAAGGTATTGAGGTTCTCACGCCAGACCCGGCGACCAGCGGCGGCGCACAATGGAATATTATCGCTGCCTACGGGGCGGCTTATCGAGGTCATGTGGAAGGTTATGAGGCTGGTGAAGAAGGAGCTTTCCAGTTCCTTGTAGATCTGCTCAACAATGTCAGCGTGCTTGACCCCAGTGCGCGCGACAGTGTCATCACCTACAGTACCGGCATTGGCGATGTGTTGATTACCTATGAAAACGAGTATTACGCGGGCATCGCTGCCGGAGATGAATACGACATTGTGTATCCGTCTTCAACCATCCTGATCGAAAACCCGGTTGCAGTGGTCGATAGTTATGCCGACGCACACGGGGTACGTGAAGCGGCAGAGGCGTTCGTTCAGTTCCTTTATACACCGGAAGCGCAGGCAATCTTCGCCTCAAAAGGCTATCGCCCCCCTGTCATTCAAGCAGTCGAAGTGGACGGTGCAGATGCAACTGAAGAGCCGGAAGCAGTATCCCTATGGCCTGAAGGCGCGTTGGAAGAAGAGCTTTTCCCGATTGTGGAAGACATTTTCACGATTGTGGATTTTGGCGGCTGGGATGAAGTCGGTGCGACCTTCTTCAGTGAAACTGGCATCTTTGCCCAGGCCATTGCCGAAGCTCAGGAGTAGCAAGTATGGCTGAAGCCGCACTGCGCGCAGGAAAGGAAACTCAGCCTAATCCCCAGGTTTCGTTTGGAGCCTGGGGGCTTCGCGCTATGGCCCTGACCTATTTACTGGTACTGATTGCCGCACCGATCCTGATTATCGCTTTTGAAGGGCTGCGGCACGGTTGGGATATCTTCTGGAATAGCGTCAGCCAACCCGTTGCTGCCAGCGCTATCTGGTTGAGTGTTTGGACAGCGGCGTTGATGGCCGTTATCAATACGGTGATGGGGACATTGACCGCCTATGTCCTCGTGCATTACCGTTTCCCCGGTAAGCGCCTGCTGGATACCGTGATTGACCTACCTTTCGCCATACCGACCCTTGTGACCGGGGTCATGCTGGTGCTGCTCTACGGGCCGCAGACAATCATCGGCGGCTTTTTTCAGCAGACATTTGGGCTTCGCATTCTGTTCGCGCCACCTGGCATAGTGCTGGCGCTCATGTTTATTAGCTATCCATTTGTCATCCGGGCAGTGCAACCAGTGCTGGCAAAACTGGATCTCAATCAGGAAGAAGCAGCGCACACGCTTGGGGCTTCCGGGTGGACAACCTTTCGTCGTATCGTCCTCCCGGCAATTCTGTCTGCAATGATTACTGGCGGCATGTTGAGCTTCGCCCGCGCGCTGGGCGAATTTGGTTCGCTGGCGATTGTGGCGGGTAACATCCCGCTGCGGACACAGGTCGCTACGGTTTATATTTATGGGCAGGTCGAAGGCGGCAATCTGCCTGCGGCCAGCGCGGTGTCGCTGGTGATGCTGCTCATTGCACTTGTTACGACATTAGCTGCGGATTGGCTGATGAGGAGACGTACTCATGCGTGAGCAATCGGTTCGTTCACGGGTACAGGGAGCAATGGTTCTGGTCGTGCTGGCCTACGCTGCTACCCTACTGCTCGCACCGTTGGTCGCTATTTTTAACGAGGCGCTGGCGGATGGGGTTGGTGAGGTATGGACAGCCATCACCGCGCCCGATGCGCTTCTGGCCTTGCGCCTGACTTTCATACTGGCAATTCTCGCCTCAGCCATCGATGTGGTATTGGGTGTTATCACCGCCTGGGTGCTGGTACGCCATCAGTTTCCGGGCAAGAGGTTGGTCAATGCCCTGGTCGATTTGCCCTTTGTCGTCTCCCCAGTGATTGTCGGTTTCGTGATTATCGTATTGTTTGGACGACAAGGTTGGCTAAAGGATTTGCCCATACAAATTGCCTTTTCCTGGCCGGGGATGCTGCTTGTCACCGTGTTTGTGTCTCTGCCATTTGTCGTGCGTGAGGTCATGCCGGTGCTGGCATCGCTCACCGTCGAGCAGGAAGAAGCCGCCTATACCTTAGGAGCTAGTCGTTGGCTGGTTTTCCGGCGTATCATTTTCCCAGGTATCCGGCATGGTATCATTTATGGACTGGTGCTGACGCTGGCGCGTTCATTGGGTGAATTTGGTGCGGCAGCCGTTGCAGGCGGCGGTGTACAGCGGATTACAGAGACCGCCACCATCTACATCTTCCGTTCCATCCATGATCGCAATGATGTTGGCGCTTACAGTATGGCGATCTTGCTTGGACTGATTTCGGTTCTTGTATTATGGCTGATGAACTGGCTGCGTGGCCGGTCAATTGTGAAAGGGGTGAGCAATGTCCATCATCCTGGATAAGGTAACAAAAGTTTACGGTTCACAAGCGGTGGTGCAGGATATTTCGCTTGAGATTGAGCAGGGCGAATTATTTGTTCTGCTTGGCCCCAGTGGGAGTGGTAAAAGCACACTGCTGCGTTTGATCGCTGGTTTGACACCGCTGGATGATGGGCGCATTGAACTTAATGGGCGTGATGTGACGACCTTACCGCCCCAAAAGCGGGAAACGGGCTTTGTGTTCCAGAATTACTCGTTGTTCCAACACATGACAGCCGCACAGAATATTGTCTTTGGATTGGAGATCAAACGAGTTCCACGTCCGCAGCGTGAGCAGCGCGTGCGTGAACTGCTGGAATTGATTGGCATGAGTGATATGGCTCACAGGCTGCCTTCGCAGCTTTCTGGCGGTCAGCAGCAGCGAGTAGCGGTAGCACGAGCGCTGGCACAGCAACCGGATGTGCTGCTGGATGAACCCTTCGGTGCGTTGGATGTCAAAATTCGCGCCCAACTGCGCCAGAACCTGCGCGAGATTCAACAGCGCCTGAATGTCACCGCAATTCTCGTTACCCACGATCAGGAGGAAGCCTTTGAACTGGCTGACCGGATCGGCGTGATCGATGGCGGTCAACTGCTGGAAGTTGGCACGCCTGACCACCCCTATCGTTATCCTCAACACCGCTTTACGGCCACCTTCCTGGGTAATCCC
>JAKEEQ010000324.1 GCA_022616515.1 Chloroflexota bacterium
ACAAATGGTTCTTGTCATCAGGTTTACCTATCAATACTTAATGTCCACGCTGCGCCCGGTAGCAGCCGATTCGCTAATCGCATCGCAAATCACGGCATTCCGGTAGCCATCCTCGAAACTTGCGCCATACGGTTCAATTGCCTTGTTGTTGACAATGGCGTCAAAGAGATGGTTGAACTCGTGAACAAACGAGTGCTCCCAGCCGATCATGTGACCATGCGGCCACCAGTTTTCCCAGTACGGGTGGTACGATTCGGAAATCAAGGCGTTGTGAAAACCACGAGTTTCACGCGGTTCTTCACCCGCCCAATACACGTCCAGTTCATTCAGGCGTTCCAGATTGAAACGGATCGAGCCGTTCTCACCATTGATTTCAAGCACTTCGTAGTTCTTGTGTCCCTGACAGAAGCGCGATGCTTCGACCGTGCCCATCGCACCATTCTCAAATTCCAGCAGTGCCGTGAAGGCATCATCGACATCCACCATGCCGCGTCCGCTGCCATCCTCAAGGGGACGCTCTTTAATGAACGTCTTCATCATCGCCATCGTCCGGGTCGGCTCCCCGACGAGGAACCGTGCCAGGTCGATGACATGCACACCTAGATCACCCAGCGCCCCGCTCCCGGCAACACTCTTATCCAGCCGCCACACTTTCGGAAATTCGGGGTCGATAATCCACTCCTGCAAATAACTCGCCCGGAAATGGAAGATGCGCCCTAACGCACCACTTTCGATGATCTGGCGGGCTTGCACAATCGCCGGAACAAAGCGGTAGTTGAAGGCCACCATATGTTTGACCCCGGCTTTTTCGACCGCATCCAGCATTGATTTTGCTTCTTCAGCGGTGCGAGCCAGCGGCTTTTCACAGAAGACATGCTTACCCGCTCCCGCCGCTGCGATACATGGCTCGGCGTGAACATTGTTTGGCCCGCCGTTATCAAAAACATCTATGTCGTCGTTTTCCAGCATCTGTCGCCAGTCGGTGTAATAGCCTTCGTAGCCATACCGTTTAGCGGCTTCGGCGACGGCTTCCTCATCGCGACCCGCAATCGCCACCAGACGCGGTATCGCGACCGGCGGATACATCAGATACGGAATTTTCTTGAAGGCATTGGAATGTGCCTTGCCCATAAAGGCATAGCCCAGCATCCCAATCCCGATTTCCGGTGCATCACCTTCGGCTCGTGCACCCGCCATACTGGTGAAACCAACTGCGTCTGACATCATCCCCTCCCCTTATTTATCCGATGCAAAGGCTGCATCAAAGAGGACATCGGATGGTGTCAGGTCGAGTTTGCGGACCAGTTGCAGCGCTTCGGGTGCGCCCTGATCGCGATTCATATTGTTGTCTTCCCATTCGACGGAGAGTGGCCCTTCATAATTTACCCGATTTAATGCCCGGAAGACCTTTTCAAACGGCACACCGCCCCGCCCCGGCGACACAAAATCCCAGCCACGTCGATGATCGCCGAAGCCCAGATGCGAAGAAAGAATCCCGTTCCGCCCGTTCAACATATGCACCGATTCTTTGACATGCATGTGATAGATGCGGTCGGCGAATTCATAGACAAATTCAACAGGATCAACCATTTGCCAGTACAGGTGGCTGGGATCGAAGTTGATACCGAAGGCTTCACGATGATTGACCGCCTTCAGCGTTTCGTGGGTTGTCCAGAAGTCATAAGCGATTTCGGATGGATGCACTTCCAGCGCGAATTTGACACCAACTTCATCAAATACATCCAGAATCGGATTCCAGCGGTCGGCGAATTCTCGGTAGCCAGCGTCGATCATTTCCGGTGGAACAGGCGGGAAACCTGCCAGCACATGCCAGATAGGACTCCCGGTGAAGCCATTCACCACGCTCACCCCAAAGTCAGCGGCAGCCCGCGCCGTATTCTTGACCTCTTCGGCACAGCGTTGGCGGACTCCCTCCGGATCACCATCACCCCACAGGCGGCCTGGTATAATTCCCTTATGCCGCTCATCAATAATTTTGTCGGCCACACACTGCCCCACCAAATGAGTGCTGATGGCGAAACATTTCAAGCCATGTTTGTCGAGAATATCCCAGCGGCTCTGGACATAACTGTCATCTTCAAGGGCTTTGTCCGCCTCAAAATGATCGCCCCAGCAGGCCAGTTCCAACCCATCATAGCCAAAACTGGCAGCTTTCTCCGCCATCACCTCAAGGGGCAGGTCTGCCCACTGCCCGGTAAAGAGTGTTATAGGTCGTGCCATGATATTGTCCTCTCTAGCAAAATGAATAAACTCAGTAATCAGGTGACATCACAACCCCTGTATTAAAATTTATGTCGTATCTTCTTTGTCGCTAACCAGCCCTACCGCCACTTCACGCGCTGCAAAATAGATCAGCCCTGCCGGGAATAGACTCATGAAAACAAAAAATGGCACCGAGAAATTCTGGTAGGTACTTTCTTCCTCTTCGATAATCTGCTGCCGCTGCTCCTCACGCAGTCCGCGATTCCACTGGCGGTCTGTGTAGCCATAGGGAGGCTCCGGCTTGGCCGCCAGCGATAGATTGTAGGCCAGCACCCCCAGCACCAGCACCCCCAGCACCGCCCCGATAGCATGATGGATGGGTTTGAACGTCGACAATTCTGCGTGTTCTTTTTTGTGCTGGGGCACAACATGGCTCCACAGGATAAACAGCAGCGTCGAGATCAACAGCAGGATGAAGCCGTATTCATAGCTGACGATATGCCAGGGTTGAAACAAGCACACCACGCCGATGATGATCCCCGCCATGATGATGAGTTCGATAGGGCGATAGGTCCGGTAGGGTATCTTGTTGTTGTAGCGCAAAGCGACCATAAAGATCAGCAGGATAAAAAACAGGATGAGCGCGATAAAACGGGTGACAAACGGTATCGCCAGCACCAGTACACTATCGCGGGTTCCCTCTGACAGCAGCGGTTCAATCACCACCTGAAAAATCCACCCAAATAGCAGCACCCCGATAATCGCCCCACCCAGATACTTGATAGGACCGAAGTATTTTGATGTGCGCAAGGTCGAAAACTCCTGTGTCAATGCAGTTGACATGTCATATTCCTCCCATCACGCCGCCAGCAACTTTTTCAGGAAAGCCAGCCCATTGCGGGCCAAGTCGTCCTGACTTGGTTCGAAGGCCCGCCAGATTGCGGCAGCCCGTGCAATGGTTTTCACTTTGTTGGTGAAGGATTCGATAACCACTGGCCCATCATAATGGATGTCGCGCAGGGCTTGAGCAATCTCATCCCATGTCACATTTCCCGAACCCGGTGCGCCGCGATCATTCTCGCAGGCATGGAAATGCACCAGCCGGTGTCCTGTCTGCCGGATAGCATCCCCCAGCGATTTCTCCTCAATGTTCATGTGAAAACTATCGAGCATAATCTTGCACCCCGGACTATCCACCCGATCAATGACCTCAATGGCCTGCGGCGCTATATTGATGAGGCTGGTCTCAAAACGATTGAGCGGCTCAATGCCCAGCACCGCCCCTTTATCTTCAGCATAATCGGCCAGTTGCTTGAGCCGTTTCACCAGCGTATCAATATCACGGGCACGTTCATCTGGTGTTTGCTGCCACACCCGCC
>JAKEEQ010000029.1 GCA_022616515.1 Chloroflexota bacterium
CCCGGCTCAATCGTCTTGAATTTGACCTTATTCCTATCCAGCTTCACTTCGCGCCCTTATTATCTTAAAAGTGTCCCTCCGCCAGCCATTCATGGGGAGGGTTAGGGAGGGGTCAGAAAAGTTCAACCACCGACATTTATTTCACATAGAGCGTGAGCTATGAATCAAATGGAGCAGGCTATATCGGAATTACCAGCTCGCGGGTAATTTTTATGCGCCGGAGGCATTATCTACATGTTCGCCCCGATAACGAGCGGTGTCTTTGCCTGTTCTCACGGGTCAAAAAGCGCAACTCGTTACACTTTCTTCTGGTATCTGCGATGTCTGGTCTTGAGGCACACTCCTAAAAGTATAAACTCTTCGGTTGCCTGTGTGAGGTGCATCGGATACCCTTGTTATTTTTATCCATGCTTTTACGAACCTAAAATGAGGTTTCACATGACAGACCGTGATATCGAAGCCATTCGTGCGAGCTGCACCCACGTCCTCAACCGCCACATTACCCCGACAATACGAGAATCGCTTCAGGCGTTAGCAGACTTTGCGCCAGATGATAGTCGTCCAGATATGTACGGTTCTGGAGATCTCATCAACACGTTTGAGCAAGAGGTGGCAAGCCTGCTTGGTCACGAATCTGCCGTATTTATGCCATCAGGGACGATGGCCCAGCAAATCGCACTGCGCATTTGGGCCGAACGCCAGAACAATTTTAATGTCGCTTTTCATCCTACCTCTCACCTTGAGGTCCACGAACAAACAGCCTATCGAGAATTGCATTCCCTGCGCGGTATTTTAGTGGGAAATCCTCATCGACTCATGACAATGGAGGACTTAAAGCGCGTTGCTTCCCCTCTTGGCGCATTGTTAATTGAATTACCTCAACGTGAAATCGGAGGTGCTTTGCCCACATGGGATGAGTTAAGTGAAATCATTGAATGGGCACAGCAAAAGGACATCAAATTACATCTGGATGGAGCGCGACTGTGGGAATGTAAACCGTTTTATGGTCGTGATTATGCGGAAATCGCCGGTCAATTCGATTCGGTGTATGTATCCTTTTACAAGATTATGGGTGGCATCGCTGGTGCTATATTGGCGGGACCAGACGACTTTATTCGGGAAGCAAAGATCTGGCAGCGCCGTCATGGGGGCAATCTGGTGCAGATGTACCCCTATGTGCTCTCGGCCAAAATAGGCATGGAAAAGATAATGCCCAGATTACAGACTTTCCACGACAAAGCAGTCGAGATTGCAGCCGCCATCAGCCAGCACCCTGCTATCGAAGTGACACCTGATCCTCCGCTCACCAACATGATGCACATCTTCCTCAAGGCATCCGGCAAAGCTCTGAAAGAGGCCAGCCTTGATATTGCCGAAGAACACGGATTGTGGATGGGTCCCTGGTTTGGCCCAACGCAAATTCCTGCCTATCAAAAATATGAGCTGTCCGTCGCTGAGCAAGCCGTATCATTGGAAACGGACTACATTTCCCGGCGTTTCGCAGAGTTGGTGGAACGTGCACAGGCTTATGACGCCGAGTGGAACAAGGTGCCTGACGAGAGTAATATATCAACTTGATTTAATACTTATGCACCGGAGGCATTATCCACGTGTTCGCCCCGGTAACGAGCGGCTTCTTCACCTGTTTTGGTCAGATCAAGCTCTCGCCAGCGGAAGCGCGGCAGCCAGTTATTCGCCTTACGTTCAATGGCGTCCGCAACCAAATTGCCGAGGATTGGCGCGAACTTGAACCCGTGCCCGCTGCCACCTGCCGCCACAAACAGCCCTTGTTTTTCAGGATGGTAGTCGATCCAGAAGTGCTCATCCAATGTATCGCAATACAGGCACACCCTTGAATAGACAATCTCGGCGTTTTCCAGAGCCGGGAATGTGTCACGCAGCAGGTTACGCAGGTCCTCGCGGTCAGAATCGGGGACGACACGCTTATCGTTAATGGGATGCAGGGGTTGTCCGGGACCGTGATGCCCCAGCTTGATTTCACCGTTGATGGCGGGAAAACCATACCAGCCAGTGCTGGTAATGTCTGCCGTGAAGACCGAAAAATGGGGTGGGGTAAATGGGTCGGGCTTAGGAACAGTTAGATGAAAGACGCTGTGCCCGGTCGATTTCATGACGTTGTTGAGTTCCGGTATCAAGACTCGGGTCCACGCTCCGGCACAGATCACGACTATATCAGCCTCAAATTTGTCGCCCTTGCGAGTCCTGACCCCTGTCACGTGCCCGTCACGTTCGATGAAGCGATCTACCACATGGCCGGTCTGGTAATGAATGCCGCGCTCCTCTCCCGCCTTGAGCAGCTCAACGATGACTTTGCTGCTTTCGGCATAACCGCCTCGCTGGTGAAAGAATCCGTCTACATACGTTTCCGGTTTCCAGGCCGGAAAGCGAATGGCAATTTCATCTGCCGACAGGCGCTGTGGAGTATGTCCACGTTTCAGAAGTGTCTGGTAGCTCTCGTATTCATAGTCGCCGCTGTTCATGGGCGTACGGCGTACCATCAGCACACCTGTCTGGTGATAAACAGGCTGGCTGAACTCCGTATTCCAGCGGTCCCAGCCCTCCAATGCCGCCTCGACCATCGCCATATATTGTTCGTCGGCTCCATATTCCATACGCACGACTTTAGCGATGTCAGTAGATGAGGCCAGCGGATGCGGGATTGGTCCGGGGTCCAATATTGTTACATCATAATTGCGTTCCCATAAAGCCAGTGCAGTGGTGATCCCAAACACACCTGCACCAACAATGATTACTTTGTTCGTCATAATAAGTGCCCTCCCAAGTATAAACAGGTATTTTACCGCATTTATGTTGAGTTCACGCCCGGACGTAATAAAATTCAAACCAAACGGGTCATTTTTTGCGGATGGAAGGCGTAAACATGGAAATTGATGCGAGAGGGATTGGATACCCACCCCACCGAACACAGATGTCCGCCGGGGTGGTTACTATATCAGGCGCGTTCTTTTAGCCAGTTGGCGATGGTGGGGGGCAGCGTGGCCTGCACTTTGCCGCTGACATACATACCGATGTGGCCCACCGGGAAACTGGCCTCGGTGAAATCGTCCGTGCCGACAAACTCGCGCAACCGCTTCGTTGATGACGGCGGCACGAGATGATCCTGCTCGGCGTAGAGATTCAGGACGGGCATGGTGATATTTTTCAGATCAACAACCTCACCATCAATCTCAACCGTGCCTTTGACCAGGCGATTTTCCACATAGAACTGCTGCATGAAATCTGCCCACGCGGCCCCGGCTTGATCGGGACTGTCGAATATCCACTTTTCCATGCGCAGGAAGTTGGCTGATTGGCGATTATCATTGGCGATGTCCAGCAGGCCAAGATATTTCTGGATACCGAGTTCAAACGGCTTGAGCATCAGGAAGCCGAAATTCATGAAATCGCCGGGGACATTGCCCAGCGCGTCGACCATCAGGTCCGGGTCGATGGTGGGAATGCCTGTGCCACAGCCCATCCAGCGATTGAGCAGCCCATCTTCGACATGGAAATCGACGGGCGCGACCATCGTAATCAGGTTTTTGATATTTTCCGGGTGCAGCGCGGTATAGCACATGCTGAACACGCCGCCCTGACAGATACCCAGCAGGTTAATCCGGTCGATGTCGTGCGCTTTTTTGATGTACTCCACCGCGCCACCCAGATAACCGTTGATGTAATCATCGAGTTCCAGCCAGCGGTCATTGCGTTTCGGGTAGCCCCAATCAATCAGATACACATCAATGCCCAGATTGAGCAGGTTGCGCACCAGCGAACGATCTTCCTGCAAATCGACCATGTAGGGGCGATTGACCAGTGCATAGCTAATCAGCAGCGGGATTTCCAGCACATCCTCCACAAGCGGTTTATAACGATACAGCACAACATGATCCTGTTTCCAGACGGCTTCTTTCTCGCTGGGGCCAATCTGGATTTGCTCCTTGTCGATGTCGCTCAGCGCACGCACCGCATCCATAATTTGCTGGTTCATTTTGAGCATGTCTTCGGTGAGCGTTTCGGGTGAAATGTTAAACATAGACTCTCCACTATTCAACAAACGGGGCGAACATTTGTCCGCCCGGTGAGTGTTTCTACTTCTTTACGTCAATATGTTTTTGAATGGCGGCTAACTCGCGCCGGAGCTGCTTGACTTCCTTGCGCAGTTCATAAATGCGGCGGTGCGATTCGTCAATTTCATCACGGGTCGGCAGGTCAAAATATTCCAGCATCACCTCCATGATTTCGCGTTGTCGCTTGCGATACAGCATCAGCATATTCACGAAATGGCTCTGAATGGTGATGTATTCCTGCGAAGCAAAAGCGGCTTTAAAAACACGGTCTGCCGTATTGCTCCAGCGATTCAGGAACTCGCGGACGCCGATAGGTGTACCATCAGCGGCTTCTTCCATCATTTCGGTGATGAGTTCCTCGTAGGACTGCACCCACATGTCAGCCATCAACACCTGATATTTCAGGGTCGCTTCCTGCAAATCGACATAGGAGGCAAAGCCCTGTCGCAGTTTTTCATCCCATTCACGGGTATATCCGAGGCCGGGGGCTTGCAGCATCTGCCCGAAGGTATCCTGATAGGCGTCCCAATATAGGTTCGTCATTTCCAGCAGCGCATCTTTGCTGCCCATCGCGGCTGCCGGAGCAAAGGTGGCGCTTTGCGTCATGGCATTCGACCACGGCGCGAAGAATCCCTGCCACTGGCTGATATACGTCTGCCACAATTCGTTGACGTTGGTGGTGGCGTTGACATTGCCGACCAACTCGACCCGGATTCTCTCCATCTGCCTATCAAGCTGCTGCGGCCAATCATCGCCTGCGCCAATCATGTTCTGCCAGACCTGCATGGTCACCTCCAGCATGCGCATCATCCCGGCCTGACTGGCGACCATGCGCTCGGCAACCGATTGTGCGGTCTCGTCGGCATTTTCCGTCCACGCCTTCACGCCATCCTGAACCATTTGCCGCCATTGGTCCATGATGGTGCTGGTTTGCGGCGCGAACATCTCGCTCCACTCATGCCACATGGCCTGCTGGGTTTTGGCCCAGGCGTTCATCATATCCTGTGATTGTGTCGCCCATTCCATAATTTAATTTTTGTCGCTTTTCTGAACCATATCCACCAGACTCTGCTGGGCTTCTATGACCTTCTGCATGCCGTCTTTCCAGGCGTCCATACCCTTTTGAGCCTGGGCTTTCATTTCGTCGGTCATGCTTTCGGGATTCATGTTTTTGACCAGTGAGAACCAGCTTCCCCACATAGACTTTTGCATTTCAACAAAGTTATTGGTCATCTCTTCCATGGATTTAACAAATTCATCCATACCTTCAATATTCGCGCTGCTGCTGGCATTGCGCATTGCCATCCGCATCCACAACGCCTGTGTTTCTACAAAATTGTTAAATGAGTGTTCCCACGTTTTCAGGGCCTTATTCCAGGCACCAGCGGTGGGCATTTCGACCGAATCGGTCAACTGTTTCCACATTTTCTCGGTCGAATCCATCCAGGATTTGATCATTTCTTGAGACTTATCGAGCCATTCCATGAGGTCGTCCTCCCTAAATTAATTGAATCGTGATTTGATTTGCGGACGTGTTAATTGTGGCAAATTTCACAGCTATTAACAAGACTGGATTTTGCCCCTATTATAGCGCGTTTTTGCCCAAAACGTTTCGGGTAGGGAAGGGTTGGATCAGAGACCGTAGACAACCACACCGGGTCACCCCTACGGTGTTGGACTAGCGCCGAAATACAGATTACCGCACCATCCATATGGACAATGTTGGTGTGCCTATCCGAAAAACAAGGTATGCATAACTATACAACGGCTGACTTGTGCAACCAACCCAATTTTGCTTGACATAACCGAACATGTTCGCTAGTATTGCTATCAACAACTGAAAAAACCATGCTCATCAAGAGCGGGGGAGAGACCGGCTCGTAGAACCCGCGGCAACCCCGATTGACCGGCAATCAATCGGAAGGTGCAAATTCCGGCAGTATGTCTGGTAGATGAGAAACCGCCACCTAAAGCGTGAAATTCTGCGCCCCTCTCATCTGCTGAGGGGCGTTTTTGTTTAAAGGAGTCTCCTGTAGTGGAATACACGAATCGACGTTATCTAGACGCCATTGAGGACCACGTGTTGATCTATGATGGCGCAATGGGAACCAGCATCCAGCGCTATAACCTGACCGCCGAGGATTTTGGCGGCGAGCGGTATAACGGCTGTAATGATTATCTGGTCATTACTCGCCCGGACATCATTGAAGAAATCCATTCCAGCTTCCTCGCAGTCGGCAGCGAAGTGGTCGAAACCGATACGTTCCGGGGCAATCGTGCGACACTGGGCGAATATGGCCTGGGTGACAGAGTTTACGAGGTGAATGTCGCGGCGGCGCAAATTGCGCGGCGGGTGTGTGATCGCTTTGCTGAAGAAACCGGTATCCCGCGTTTTGTGGCAGGCAGCATTGGCCCCAGCGGATTCCTGCCGTCCTCGGAAGACCCCGATTTGAGCAAGATCACGTTCGATGAACTGGCGGATTTGTTCTACGAGCAGGCACAGGGCCTCGTTGAAGGCGGGGCGGATGTGCTGCTTGTGGAGACCAGCCAGGACATTCTTGAGGTGAAAGCCGCCGTACACGGCATCAACCGCTATTTTAAGGACAGCGGTATACACATTCCATTGCAGGCACAGGTCACGCTGGATGTGTCGGGCCGGATGCTTTTTGGCACGGAAATCGGGGCGGCAGTCGCTATTCTGGAAGCCTTGCCGATTGATGTGATTGGCCTTAACTGCTCGACCGGGCCAGAGCACATGCGCCAGCCGATTAAATATCTGGTGGAACACAGCACCAAACCAATCAGTGTACTGCCCAACGCCGGGCTGCCCATCAATGTTGATGGCGAAGCCGTTTATCCAATGGAGCCGGAACCGTTTGCAAAGATGCTTGGCGAGTTCGTCGATTGGGGCGTGAATGTGGTAGGTGGCTGCTGCGGCACAACGCCAGAACATCTGGCGCGAGTGCGTGAAGCGGTCGTCAAGCAGGACGCCAAACGCCAACCCAAACAACGCACACCGGAAACCGAAGCACAGATCGCCTCCGCTATGCAGCAGACGGCCCTGATTCAAAATCCGGGTCCAACATTGATTGGGGAGCGTGTTAACAGTCAGGGCAGCCGGGCCGTCAAACGCCTGCTGCTGGAAGAAGATTACGACGGCATCCTGCAAATTGCACAGGATCAGGTAGACGGCGGCGCACATATCCTCGATGTGTGTGTGGCCTTGACCGAACGTGCCGATGAAGCCGAACAGATGGCGGCGCTGGTCAAGAAATTGTCACTGAATATCACCAAGCCGCTGATGATTGACACCACCGAGGCCGATGTCGCCGAGGCGGCATTATCCGTTTATCCGGGGCGGGCGGTAATCAACTCTATCAATCTGGAAAACGGGCGCGAGAGAATTGAGCGCGTGATGCCAATTGCTATCAAACATGGCGCGGCACTGGTCGCCCTGACCATTGATGAGGAGGGCATGGCCCACACCGCCCAACGCAAATTGGAGATTGCGCGGCGTATTCATGATATTGTTGTCAACGAATATGGCCTCCAGCCGGAAGACCTGATCTTTGATGTGCTCACTTTCCCCGTAACCACCGGGCAGGAAGAACTGCGCGAGGATGCGAAGGAAACCATTGAGGGTATCCGCCTCGTGAAGGAACAACTGCCCGGTGTGCTTACCTCGCTGGGAGTAAGCAATGTTAGTTTTGGCGTCTCGAAAGGGGCGCGGGCGGTGCTGAACAGTGTGTTCCTCTATCAGACGGTGCAGGCCGGGCTGGATATGGCAATCGTCAATCCCAAGCACATCAAGCCCTACGCCGAAATCCCGGAGGACCAACGCAAACTCGCCAATGACCTGATTTTCAACAGCGATCCCGATGCCCTGCCACGTTTCATCCAGTATTTTGAGGAAAACGATGTTGATCTGGGCGAAGATTCTGGTGTTGACCCGACCGAAGGCATGACCGCCGAAGAAGCACTGCACTGGCAAATTCTGCATCGCAAGAAGGAAGGCGTCGAGGATTTGATTGACGACTGCCTTGAACGTCAGGATGCCGTCGGTGTGTTAAATAACGTGCTGCTACCCGCCATGAAGGAAGTTGGCGACAAGTTCGGCGCAGGTGAATTGATTTTGCCGTTTGTGCTGCAAAGTGCGGAAGTCATGAAGAAGGCGGTGGCTTATCTGGAAAACTTCCTCGAACGCAAAGAAGGCACTACCAAAGGCACCGTTGTGCTGGCAACCGTTTATGGCGATGTGCATGACATCGGCAAGAATCTGGTGAAGACCATCCTCAGCAACAACGGCTATACCGTGCATGACCTCGGCAAACAGGTCCCCGCCAACACGATTATTGAGGCGGCGGAACGTTTCAACGCCGACGCCATTGGCCTGAGTGCGTTACTGGTGAGCACCTCCAAGCAAATGCCGTTGATTGTCAATGAACTTGGGCGGCGGGGGTTGAAATTCCCGGTGCTGGTCGGTGGCGCAGCGATTAACCGCCGTTTCGGGCGACGCATCCTCTTCCTTGAGGAAAGTGGCGAACCCTATACACCCGGCGTGTTCTACTGCAAGGACGCCTTTGAGGGCCTGTCGGTGGTAGACCAGCTTGTTTCGGATCACCGTGAACAATTTCTTGAACAAATCTTTGCCGAAGCCTATACCGAAATCGGCAGACAGCGCCCACAAAAAGCATCCGGTGCGGTACCCGGCAAATCGAACATCAGTCCAGCGCCGGATATTCCGAAGCCGCCCTTCTGGGGAACGCGCACCATCAGCGAAATCCCGCTGGAAAACGTCTTCCCCTACCTGCACAAGCCCGAATTGTATCGCTTGAGCTGGGGCGCGAAGAATACGCAGGGTGCAGAATGGACTAAACTTGAGGCTGACTTTGAGGACCGCTTGCTGTGGATGCAGCAGGAGGCCATTAAGAAGCATACTCTCAAGCCACAGGCTGTTTATGGCTTTTTCCCGGCGCAGTCGGATGGGAATGATCTCATCATTTATGACCCGGCGGTTTATAAGGACAGTGGTGAACTGGCGGAAATCAATCGATTCAATTTCCCGCGCCAGCCGGATGGTGATTACCTGTGCATCAGCGATTATTTTGCGCCGGTGGGCGGTGATCAGGTCGATGTCTGCCCGCTGCAAATTGTGACCGTTGGCGGTGTCGCGACAGAACATTTTGACCAGTTGCAGTGTGCCGATCAATACAGCGAGGCGTACTACTTCCACGGGCTGGCTGTGCAAACCGCCGAAGCCACCGCTAATTTCGTGAATCAGCATATCAACCGCGAACTGGGTATCCCCGGAAATCGTGGCAAACGTTATAGTTGGGGTTATCCGGCCTGTCCGGACCTCGAAGATCACGCCACACTGTTTGAACTGCTGCCTGCTGCCAGCCAGAAACTGGGCATGATATTGACCTCATCGTTCCAACTGGTACCGGAGCAGTCAACGGCAGCGATTTTTGTGCATCACCCGGAGGCAAGATACTACAGTGTCGGCGTGGACCGCACCGAACAGTTGATGCAGGCGTAGGACGCAAACGGGAAAGGAGACAACACCCTTCCCCTCTGTCCTTCGGACATCTCCCCATAAATAGGGAGAAAGCCGATTCGCGGCGCTATGAGTTCCCTCCTCGATTTATGGGGAGGGTTAGGGTGGGGAAAATATTGCATGAGGCAAAAACACGGGAAATAATATCACATGGTTACCATTCCATTTCGAGAGCGATTGAAGCAAAGCAAGCCACTTCTTGCCGATGGTGCAATGGGCACGACCCTGCACACAATGGGCATGAAGATGGATGTGTGCTTCGACGCCCTCAATTTGACCGACCCCGCGCTGGTGGCGAGTGTTCATCGCAAATACCTTGATGCCGGGGCCGAAATCCTTGAGACAAATACCTTCAGCGCCAATCCCTACAAGCTATCAGAATTCAATCTGCAAGACCGGACCATTGAAATCAACGAGGCCGGGGTTGAACTGGCGCGGCGCGTCATCGAGGCCAGCTTCCGCGAGGATGTGTATCTGGCGGGGGCGGTGGGTCCGCTCGGCGTTTATTTGGCTCCATTTGGGCGCGTCCGCGAAGAGGATGCCTACCGTGCCTTCCGCAAACAAATCGGTGCGATGATTCGCGGGGTAGACTTGCTCGTTTTTGAGACTTTCAGCGACCTGCCGGAACTGGCAATTGCTGTTAAGGTGGCGCGTGATCTCGACCCCGACATTCCCATTGTCGTCAGCACCACTTATACCCGCGATGACCGTACCCTGATGGGCGATACGCCTGTCAACGCGGCTCGTTACCTGAGCGAATTGCAGCCAGATATTATCGGCATCAATTGTAGCAGTGGCCCGGCCCAACTGCGGCGCTTGCTGCTCATGATGAAGAACGCTATGCCCAACGCCAAATACTCCGTCATGCCCAACGCAGGCTGGCCCGAAACCGTCGGCGGGCGGGTGATTTACCCCTCCAACATGGAATATTTCGGGGAATATGCACTGGCCTTTGCCGAAGCCGGAGCGTCGATTATTGGCGGATGCTGTGGGACCACCCCGGAACACATCGCTGCTATGCGCGAGGCGCTGGATGACGAGCAGCGCACCCACTCGATTTTGCTGGCCCCGATTCCAGACGAGGAAATCAACGGTCATGGTGGTTCGCCGGAAAAAATGACTCGTCTCCAACAAAAACTGGCTGAAAGAAAATTTGTGGTGACGGTAGAAATGGCCCCACCGCGCGGATTTGTCACGCAGAAAGTGGTGGCTGCCGCCGAGATGTTGCGCAGCGCCGGGGTCGATACCATCAATGTTTCCGACAGCCCGATGGCGCGGATGCGGATGAGTCCCTGGGCAACCGCGCATCTCATTCAAGACCGGGTTGGCATCGAAACAGTGCTGCATTTCCCGACACGCGGGCGCAATATGCTGCGCGTGCAGGGCGATTTGCTGGCCGCTCATGCGCTGGGGGTGCGCAACATCTTTGTGGTGATGGGCGACCCGACCCATATCGGTGATTATCCCGATGCCTTTAATACCCATGATGTCGTGCCGTCCGGTTTGATACACATCATCAAGAAGCAGCTCAACGAAGGGCTGGATCAGGCAGGTAACTCCATTACCCAGCCGACGAGCTTTTTTGTCGGGACAGCACTCAACTTGAATCGTACTGATGTTGAGAATGAAATTGACCTGCTGCGCAAGAAGATTGAAGCGGGGGCCGATTTTGCGCTCAGCCAGCCAATTTATGACCCGGCGATTGTCGAACGGTTCCTGAAACGCTACGAGGAGATTGATGGGCAGCCTGTACCGATTCCGATTCTGGTTGGATTGCTGCCGCTGTTCAATGACCGGCACGCGGCGTTTTTGCAATACGAAGTGCCCGGCATCCAGATTCCGGAGTCGCAAATGGAGCGTATCGCCGGGGCCGAAGATCAGGCGGCGGAAGGTGTCAAGATGGCGCAGGAATTGCTGCTGGACCTGAAAGACCTCGTGCAGGGAGCCTATCTCATGCCGCCGTTCGCTAAATATCATCTGGCGGCAGAAGTGGTTGATGTACTCGCTATTCCCACCCTATAGCGTCAAGGGCGGGGGGTTTTAATTGCCTCCGCCCGGACATTTTCTTCTCTTCTCACATTGCCTCTGTTGCTTTTGTGTCTCGTCCCTGCATACCTGTGCTTCCCGCTGCGAATAAAACTCATCGACATCATAAAATAGCTCTTGTAAACTGGTTACGAGGGAATTTCTACGGTTGAACTATTAAAGCTACTCTCTCCCAAAACTCACGTTACAATAGACTTATTTGGTAAATTACGGCGAAGGACAAACGCTTGGATAATTATTTCATCCTGCTGGCGATGATTATTGGCGCTGGACTGCTCGTTATGGGTCTGGTGGTAGGTTACTGGCGTGGTATGCGCCGCCGCTTCATCGACCGCAAAGCCAATGACAATCTGGATACACTGGTCAATATGGGGCAGTCAATCCTGACCGCCCAACTTGATCTGGATGCCCTCTGCGAAATCGTCTACCAGCAGTGCACGCGCATTATTGACACGCGCAATTTTCAACTGGGTTTATTCGATGGCGACGATTACGTGATCAAGGTGCGCCTGCAAGACGCCCGCCGATTAGAGGAACATCGCTATCAGGGCAGCGGTCGAGTAGGGCTGATTGGCTGGATACGCAGCCATAAGCAGGGCTTGCTGGTCAGTAATTTTGAAACCGAGTGGGAGTCACTACCTGCACGTCCACGTGTTTATAATCCAAACATACAGATAAAGTCGGCCATTTTCGCGCCACTGATTGCCGGTGGTGAGGTTATCGGCGTCATCGGGGCGCAGAGTTCCGAACCCGCTGCTTTTTCGGAAAACGATTTGCGGGACCTGACGGTCTTTGCCAATCAAGCCGCCGGGTCACTGCACAACGCCCAACTGTATGAGGACGTTCGTTCACGTGCCCGCCGTTTGCGCCTGATAGCCGATGTAACACGCCAGATCACCGCCATCCAGCCCCTGCCTGACCTGTTCAAACAGATTGTGAACATGGTTCAGGAAACCTTTGGTTACTATCTGGTCAATATCTACACCATTGAGGAAGCCACGCAGGATATTGTGCTCGGAGCCAGTACTGCTAATGACGATAAACTGAAGTTTGGCATCCTGCG
>JAKEEQ010000325.1 GCA_022616515.1 Chloroflexota bacterium
CCAGTGCCTGCGCGACCGCCCGCATGTAAATTTCCGTTTTCCCTGATCCAGTCACGCCATGTAACAGAAACGTGTGGGGCGTATCCGGTGACGGGGCATCGCCTTCCCAATGGACTTTTTGCTGGTGGTCGCGAATGATTTCCCATGCTTTGGCCTGATCGCTGGTTAAGGGCGGGGGTAGTGCGGCGTGGTTGCTCGAATGGTCGAGCGGATCGCGAATGACCTCGGTATCGCCCAGCACGATAAATCCGTCACGCGCCAGCCGCTTGATCTCGTTGTAGGAGCTATCTGTGTCCTCGTAAATCTGCGTGAAAGTCACACTGGACCCGGCAAATTTCGCCAGATAGTGCAGGATGTCGAGGTATTTATGCGCACCGCGCAGCTCAATAATCCTGTCAGGGACTGCATCCGGGGCAATGAGGAGTTCCACCGATGCTGCCTCTTCCCAGATGCGGATATAGCTCGTTTCCTCAAGCTCATTGAGCACCGACGCTGGAACATCAAATGCTTCACGTGGTATCGGATTGTCGGATTCGAGCAGGGTTCTGAGAACCAATTCGCAATTGGGGGCATTGTAAAACTCACCGTTTGCCAGTTCTTCTGCCAGCGCCGCACGATCATAAACTAGCTCAACGAAACGTTGTTTGGTGGTCAGGCGGACATCACCCGATTTATCCAGCGTTCGGATGGGCGAGTCGGTGCAGTCGGCCAGCGCCAGCGTATCCTCAAGGGATAGGGTATGATTTTTTGCCGCCCGCAGCACTTCCAGCACCGACGCCCGCCGCGATTCACGCCCCAGACTGGTCGCGATGGCTGGAATGATTTTCGCCGGGATAGCCAGCCGGGCCGCCCGCAGTGTTTTGGGTGTAGCGATGGGTGGCTTGAGACGGTCCTCGCGCTCGACAATGCCACGTTCCAGCAGAGGAGACATGGCGGCCTGCCAGTTCATTTTGGGCAGGGCGCGTTTGAGTTGATTGCTATTGAGATCACCGCGATTTTTGAATAAGCTGATGATGCGCTGCTGGGAAAAAGAATTGCCCTCGGCCTCATCATCAAGTAGATGGTAAAGTGTTTCACTCTGGCGAGGCAGTCCCGGAGGCAGCATCAGCCAGATGCACAATCCTATCGGCGTCAGGGTGTTCTCGACCAGCCACCATGCCAGCTCAAGCTGCTGGGGCGTGAGGACTGGCTGTGGATCAAGGCGGCGGCGGACAGGTTTGGTGTTGGGGATGGATGACGTTTTCGAGATGCTGACCACGATGCCTGTCATCATTGCCGTACCAAAATTGACCTCGACCATATGTCCGGGCTGGATTTTTTCGGCAAGGTCTGGTGGTATATGATAGTCAAAGGTTTGATGAACAGGACGGTTAACAGCAACTTGCGCGTACATAGATTCCTATTGGCCTGTTTTTGGCTTGTGATAATCACTTCAGCGTCGGCTCAGGATGACCAACCTGCCCTTTTGCTGGCGGCGATGCAAGGCGACTCGACCTATATGTTGAGTCTAGATGGAACCGTCCAGAGAATCAATGTGCCGGATACGCCAGATACGTCTGCGGATGAATGGACGGATGCCATTCTGTCACAGTTTCAGCCGCTGTCGGGGCCTTTTGCTTTTGCAGAGACGCCAGCCGGGGTCATCTTTTCGATGACGGGTGAGCAGTACACTTATCTCAATCTTTATCTGTTAGACGATACGAGCACCATCACCCAGCTTACCACTGTTGAGAGTGTGGCCGATGAACCCATTTTCTCTGCCAGCGCCGAGTTCATCGCGTGGCGACCTGTGTCAGATTCCGAATTTCTATACCGGGTGCGTGTTCGAACCCTTGATGACAACGACATCAACCGCCTTTACCTGCATGATATACAAACCCGGACGGATGTCGAGATGCCCTTCTTCGGCAAAAATCCGGTCTGGTATCCTGATGGACAGCAGTTAGTTGGCGGGCGACTGAATGATGATGAACCCCCGCTTTATGAATTATGGCGCATAGATATAACTACTGAAACGGAGAAACTGATCGGGCCGGGCTGCAACCCGCAGCTTTCGCCGGATGGACGTTATCTGGCCTATGACGGGCATGACAACGCTCGACGACAGCATTACGTCGATTGTTTCGTCAACGGTGAGGTATACCTTTTCGACTTTGAAACGGGCCAGAGCAAGTTACTGACGGAAGCGCTTCATAAACGAGTCCGCTTAATGGGTTGGGTGGGCGACAGTCCCGCAGGACGCCCCATTGGGCGTCCCTACATATCGGTGCGATTCTGGTAGGGACGTGCAACGCCAACCACGCTCCCTAATGGTTTGGGACATTGGTCGCGGCGGACAGCATAGATGCTGTCCCTACGATGACCGCGAGTCCCGTAGTTACTCCTCAACAGGAATGGCTTGAATCAATGAGGCAAATTCTTTCCATTCCTCTTCGTAGAAGTGAAGTGTGATATTGAAGACTTCTACGTGGTACACCGTTTCGCCTTCTTCGTCGCGTGTGGTGTAGACCATGTAGTTTTCAGTTTCAGCCAGTGGCTCCAGCATCATTTCGTTGTCCATTGTTTTCTCCTTCATAGCTGTTTTCTAGAGCATCCAGTACGTCGAG
>JAKEEQ010000326.1 GCA_022616515.1 Chloroflexota bacterium
CCCGCGTCAGGATGGCATTCGAGGCAGGCTCGCGTAACATCCCTGCCTGTCTCAAAGGGTCCTTGCAGCAAGTTAGCATGATCGGTGTGGGGTCTGTCTTCTTCAACATTTTCCCGGGGATCGGATTGAGGTTCTTCGGCGTCTGTCACCAGCAGGGCGATGGGGAGGATGATAATCAGCCCCGTGAAGATGAGACCAAAAATCCAGATGTACTTAAACGTCCTCATTAGCAACCTTTAGATAGAAACCCGGTTCTTTTGACTCTATTTTCTATCCGTGCTGCATCGAGAGTGAGTGTGGAGTGTCACATCTGAAAGGTGACACTTGGTACATTATTCAATAAATTCGTTGAATAATAAAATATGATCTCATGTCCATTGCTCGGCGGACGGGATATATCCCGTCCCCACCAAATAACCGGGGTCGTAGGGACGCCCCGTTGGGCGTCCTTCAGCCTATTGTCAAACTGTACGCTTCAGTCGCAGGCCCTGTAACGTAACCTCATCCACCTCAATAACCGTGTCTGTATAACTGTCAATCAGCGCCAATATTGCCTCACGCGGGCCGCTGCGCCATTCATCACTCCCATAAAACGCATCCTGACTTTGCTCCCGGTCTTTCAGATTCGCATAACTTCGGATGAGATAAAAGGAATTTTCGTCATGCAGGGACGGCCCATAAGCCACCACATCCACCTCCCAGCGAATGAGCATGGGTAAAGCTTTGTTTACGAACAAGTCGTGAAGTGTCGCCCTTGTTCCCGGTTTCAAGTTGTAAGAACGAATCTCGATGATACAATGCATAATCTACTCCAATTCTTGTACGTTACATTTTAATTACCCATGACTACAGAAACAGGTTTACCAGACTTAAAAATATAAAAGACCCTCCTGATGGGCAGGAAGGTCTTTTTCATCAACCAGAGCGTGAACTTACGATGTAGTCGCTGTTGGCTCTGGCGTCCCATTTTCTGGAGTGGGTTCAGGTGTTCTTTCCTCGGTGGAACCGAAGGTAGGCATAACAGTGGGTACCGGGGTTATCTCTACAGTGGGTTCAACTGTACCCTCGGGGGTTGGTTCAACCGTTGCTTCCGTTGTGGGTTCCATTGTAGGTTCGCCTTCACCTCCATCTTCAGCCGTCGGCAGTGGCGGCGATTCAACCTGAGGTAAACCCTCGCAGTTGCCAATCAAGGCCACAACTTCGGAGGAAACCCAACCGGAGCGACCATCCGGAAGCTGGACCTGATACCAGGTGGTGGTGGGATCGGTCGCGATGACCTTTAAGAAACGTTCAGCGCCCATCACATCAACAATCCCATGTTCGGTGGATGCTCCCGCACGGACATTAATGCGCGTGCTGGCCGTGATATGACAGGTATCATCTGGCACTTCCACAAGCCCGATGCCACCGCCACTCAACCCGACATCTACACTGGCTACATCAACAAATGCACCTCTCGTGACAATGAGGATGTAGTCTCTGATGCCAGCTTCGATAGTAAAGGCGACATTGGACAGATATGGACTCGACACCTCAGCCATAAATTCGCCACTGGCTGTCATCAAGAAAACGTGTGGCTGAAAATCGTCTGTGCGTGAACGAATACTCAACTCCAACGGGCTACCTTCATCACCGCTGAACCGGAAAATGGCCGGTTCCGCAGTGGCAAGTTCGGCTCGTTGAACCTGACCGCTCGTTAGTGTTGTACCTTCTGGCAAATCGAATTCAACCTGAGTTAAGCTCAGGGTAAATTGACCAGTAGTGGTGTTCTGCCCACGAATTTCAATGCTTTGTTCAGCCTCCGACAGGACAAGATAGGTCAGTTCGGCAACGCGCCCACTGAAGAAGAACTGCTCTCTTACAGCAATGGGGGTGCTAGCGGCTTGCACTTCGACAGTTGGCACAAAATCGAGGGCAAACACACTGATCTGCACAACATCCCCGGCTTGAGCAGTAAAGGTGTAGGTGGCTGTGCCATCTTCCCCTAACTGCCCTTCGACCACGTCGCCGACGGCGATAGGTGTGCTGTCACCCTGCGCCAGACTGGTGTCCGTTGAATTTATGCCGACAAGCATTATCGCGACGAGCGTAACACACAATCCAATTGCCAGCGCGATCCGCTGCCATGAATTTCTTGGATACATCATTACTGTCTCTCCCTTTCACATACGTGAATTATGGATGTGCATGCGGTATCCATTTGTAGAGTAGAGACAGTAATGTCAGAAGACTGTTAACGTATCATAAACGTTCCCTTAGATTGTTGACAACTATGTCTATTTGTATAGACTAGGCGTTAAGGTCAAGCACCTTAACAACTTGATGATAGGCGGTTGTGGGGAGGAAGCCGTCCCCACGTAAAATCGTCACGGTCTTTAGCCAACTACAGGAGCTTTGAACCAGCCGGGGCTACCCCGCCTCTGGTTTAGGACTGTGGCTCAAGCACAAGTAATCCCGGACGCGGTTGCCGCGCGGGGGATAGGGGCTGCGGTAGTTCAGCCGGTGCGGGTGACGCCCGCATAAATGGATTGTCATGTTTGTACATGCAATTCGATACTATAGACACTTCTTATCTTAGACGAAATGACACCGCCGACAGTTATCGCATCAACAAAGGCTGCGCTGTGAATATCTAAAATCTGTTAGAGATTGTTGACCGGAGTCAGACATACTTCAACGCATCACGGGTAATCTCGTCCACCGAACGGCAGCCTGATAAGCGCATGGTCAGTTCGAAGTCCGCCTTGAAATTGCGTATTACCTCGCGCACCCCCATATATCCACCTGCCGCCAGCCCATACACATACGGCCTGCCCAGGCAAACTGCCTTTGCCCCCAACGCCAGCGCCTTGAACATATCCGCGCCGCTGCGAATACCGCTGTCCATCAACACCGGAATAGCGACGCCGACTGTATCCACAATATCCGGCAGCGCGTCAATCGTCGAGATGGAGCCATCCACCTGACGCCCGCCGTGATTGGACACGATCACACCATCAACGCCATAATCCAGTGCTTTACGCGCATCGTCGGGATGTAAAATCCCCTTCAATAAAATAGGCAGCGACGTATGGTCACGCAGGAACGCTAAATCATCCCATGTCAGCGACGACCGCGAGTACGTGGCGATAAATGTCTGTACAGCGGCAATCGCCTCGCCGCTGCGCAAATTGTTCAGTGCATTACCGGGATGTGTCGTTACCATCTCCCACAGGGCCTTCAGGGTGTTTATGGTGACGCTGCGCCCTGTATTGTTGGCCTCCTTGATGAGATTCTCCATAAATACCGGATCACTGGTGTACTGCGCGATGCCCCGTCCTCGTAAAAACGGCAAATAGGCCAGATCCAGATCACGAATACGCCAGCCCAGCATTGTCGTATCAAGCGTCACCACAATGGCGCTGCATCCGCAGTTTTCTGCCCGCTGTACTAGACTCACCACCACATCATCCATTTTGCTCCAGTAAAGCTGAAACCAGCGCGGACTATCACCCATCACCGCCGCACAATCTTCCATCGGCGCTGACGCCTGATTGGAGAAGATCATCGGGATGCCTTCCTCCGCTGCCGCCCGTGCTACCGCCACATCAGCATCCTTATGCGCCATATCCAGCACCCCAATCGGGGCCAGCAAAAACGGCCCCGGCAGCGTATCGCCAAAGAGCGTCACCGATGTGTCATAGGTTGATACATCATTTAACATGCGCGGCACGATCCGCCATCGCTCAAATGCCGCACGGTTGGCCTGCATGGTGCTCTCCATGCCAGCCCCTCCGGCGATGTAAGCATAGGCTTCTTCAGACATTACAGCCTGCGCCGCCTCTTCCAGTGCTTTCATGTCTACCGGAACCTTTGAACGTTTCCCGCTGAGGCCCTTTACATAAATTTCAATTTGCCGCTCTCTTGAAAACTCTCTATCACTCATTCAAAAAAACCTTTGTGTGCTAAGAAATATCTGCTTCCGCATTATCATCATCAACCCGCGCCCCGAATTCATTACGCAGCAGGAGATCCAGTATTTCATTGACATCTGGCTCGCCAAACAGCCCCAGAATATCCCATATGCGCTTTAACACCCGCTTTGACATTTTCGCGAGTTTGGCTTGATACCGCCCATCCAACCAGGCGTGTGTATCGGTATAGGGTAATCGGTGCAGCAGGCTGTACTGCAAGAGTGTATCAGTATAAGCGTAAACTTCATCGTCTTCCACCAATCCGATATATAACAACGCTTCCAGCACCCGGCAGTTCAAAAACTTCACGCCCACGTCAAAGTTGGCAGCATTCAATACCTGCTCAAAATACTGAAATCGGTTGATGAGCGGGTGCTTGACTCCCTGACGCTGCATCCGGCTCCCCTGCAACGTCAGCCGCAGCGTATCACTCGACACATTGAGACTATCGCCCGACAGGATTTCATAATAAATCCGTGCAAAAGCATGTTGGTGCAGCGAATTGGTGATGCTTGACTTGTGTCTAAAATCCTTGAACCACAACGACTCCAGATAGTCGCTGCTGTATTCCCCCCACGGTAAGTATTGTGCCGAGCCGGTGTACTCAATCCCCGACCCCCACATCACCTGCGGGCGGATAGAGCCAAGATCAATCTTGGTCATCTGGTAAATTTCCTCAGCGGGATCATAATCAATGAGAATATTGGTGAGGTTCAGGTCAAGGTCAATTAGGCCATTTACCGACAGAAAATCGAGGGTGTCGGCTAAATCCTGCATGGCTAAAGCGACGGCTTTCAGGTCATCAAAAAGCTCCTGCTGCCGGGACGGTCGTCGCCGCGACCGCCGGATTTGCGCATGAAGGTCTTCCAGTTTGTGGGCCAGTGGTTTGCCGCTTACCTTATCCAGTTCGAGAGCCAGATACTGGTCATCGCTATCTGTATCATCCACCACCGCAATCGCAATCAAGCCTGGAATACGCGGAACCACTCCCGATTGGGCTTTTGCATCTTCCACCAGCAGCAGGTTCTTGATCTCAATCAAACCGAACACCAGCTCATCGTGGAGTTGATGTTCGATGGCATAATCAATGGCGCTGTCTATATCATGGTCAGCCAGAAAGTCACGCAGTTCATCGGGGATGTCGAAAGCGTCCTTGAAGATTTTGATGACACTATCACCATTGTCCAGCACAAGCGCCGTCCGCCCGCTGCCAACCTCAAAATCTTCATAGTCGCTCAATAAATCAGGGTCATACTGTTGATCTATATCGAGCGCAGTGATGGTATACAAACCAGACTCTTTCGTTCCGAATAGGTTTGCGGTTAGTATACCTTGAAATCAAGCACTCGCCTTTTTCTCGTAAAGTTGTTCATCTTCCTCCATCACCTCGACGGCATCCTCATTTAAGGATTGGAGGAATTCATCATATGCTTCATCCCGCGCTAGCTCTGCATTGATTTCATCAATCTCTGAGGCGTGGACGCGGGTAGATATGTGTCGCCACGATAACATCTTTTTCACGTTGCACATTCCCTCAAATTTGCACTACGTATTTTCAATTATAGAACAAATGTTCGGAATTTCGCAAACATTGAAGGATTAGAGTGTTGTTATAATTTTTCTAGCCGCTCCATAACAAGGCTGCGCATCCGGGCGAGGGCCGTGCGGGCAAATTGAACTTGCAGGCGTTTCCACATCATCCGAAATCCAACGCGATACAACCAGTTCGGTACATACCCGATGCGAACATAGGAGTGGAACCGGAATTTGACTCTACCGCTGTTCAGATATTTCCAGATTTCAAACGTGATTTCGCCATTTTCCCAGTGGCTTTCCAGTGTTTGATAACCATAGCCCCACACGTGCGCGGGGCCATCCTCTGTCTGGCGCTGCTCATCAATCACCCCGTTTACCCGCCCACCAAAGTAAAACTTCATTCCGGCAAATTTGCCGATAAGCAGCATCGTCCGCTCATGCAGCGGCTCATCGGGGTCAAAAATCGCTTCAATCAACGTCGTATCGGGGAATTCATAATTGTGCAGAATCTGTTTGGCTATCGCGAAGGAACCATTTTCAAGGGGAGGGCCGGGTGGCTCTGGAGGTAAATCAATCTCATAGTCACTTAAACGCCATCCATTGCCCTCAGTAAATGTGTCCTTCAAGCGGGGGTCGAAGTTAACTCTTTCCTGCCTGAGTTTCTGGAGGCGCGGTACATATTGTTTTAGGTGATGCTGACCCATTCAATATCCTCATGCATCAGCGACACATTACCCTCGTCATCGATAAACCGTTCCTCGTCGCCGGGACAAAAACGGATGAGGTCAAAAGGAGCCGTTCGTTTTAAGCCTTTGACGGCCTTCGCGACGATGTTCACATACGGGTCGAGAGTCGTATCCCACTTGGCTATCGCAAAATGAGTGTGGCGATAACGTTTAGCAAGGGTCTCGATTTTGACTTTACCGACATATCCTGATTCGCCCCAGAACAACGGGCTGCCACTTGTATCCAGCGACACTACATCTGGCTTATAACGGTCCCCAATCCTGTACTCAACCAGCATATCCTCATAAAACGGTAAATATAACGCCCACAGGAAAATTTTCATGTAAACATGTTCGCTCTTTTCGCTGCTGTACTTATTGAACACAACTTTGTTGCCATGCGCTCGCACGGTCCATTTTCGCCGCAAATATCTGTCAGGGTCGGTCATGACTTTTCCAATCCAGCCTTATTCATTTCATCTTGCAGGGCACGTAACTGCTTAAACTCGCTGCGCACATGACGGATCAGTTCCAGCCATGCTTCTTCATCAAATTCCAGATATAACTCTCGAATGACAGCCAGATAACTCGCTGCCTGTGCATAATTGGGTCGGCTGCGCTGCGCGATCTGATTGAATACATGCTTCCTGTATATTTCAATGGCTTTTTGTGGGTTTGTCTGGCTGATGGCCTGTGCAAATTCAAGTTCTATTCTCACTTTGTCATACAGCAGGACTTTATCAAGTATTTTCTCGGCTTCATCAAATTGATTTTCGCTCAGATACACCCGTACTAACGCCGAATACGATCCATTACTTCTCAGTAATTTTATAACCTCCGGTTGCTTTTGCTGCCAGTTCCCCAGCCGCTCCGCCGTTTTTTTCACCTCAAGGTAATGTTCAAAGGAGGCGTTGCGCATATCCATACGTTTGATCTGCCAGCGCAGAAGCTGTTCATCGTCACCATTATGTTGGTAATGATTAATCAGCCAGTACAAAGCGTGGTCTCCGTAAATGTTGTGCGTGTTTTTTGCCATCCCTTCAACAATACGCACTGCCGCATTTTCACGACCTGCTTGTACTAACTTGTGAATAAGTGGAAAATCGACATTTCCCTGAATATCATTTTCAATAACCGCAATCGCTTCGTCAACGCGACCATTTGCCAGCAGCTTTTCCGCCAGCACCCTGTACATCCCGTTCTCACGCAGGTTGTCCAGAACCGTGTCTAAATCCTCATCCGCCAACAGCGCCAGGTCTGCATCCAAATCTGCATAACGGGAGCGTGTCCACTCATAAGGGGCTTCATCTATAGCAATTTTGAGGTGCTGGCGTAGTGCTGCCACATCTTGCGGTTTAGCCAGCATCGTCAGGTATTCATCGACATCATCCCCGAATCCATCCCAATCCATTGGAGTCGTATAAACTGTCATTAACACATCTAAATATTTTTGCCGGAGTTCATCATCATCCAGTATGACGGGCTGCCGGATACAATCCGCCAGTTTGTCAACAGCCTCGCCAGCGGTGACATAGGTTTCGCCATTCTCATCCTGTATCAACTCATACTGATGCTTAAGCCCTTCTTCAATAACAACCACATAGATTTCAGCAGCTCCCACCCAATTGTCAGCCTTTATAAATCCCTCCGCAGTCTTATATACCGAGTTGAGCGTATCCAGCGCTGTCGTATCACCCCACTCCTCATATACCGGCAGATTTTGCTGTAATTCCAGCCGGATGGAGGATAAATCAAGCTTGTCGGGCGAGGCACTGGCAGGCGGGCGTTCCAGCATAATGCGCAAATCAGGATGCCGCTCCACCATCTGAAAAATCAGGTCTATTAACTCGTCCTTGCTGCGGGATTGCAAATCTGCATTTTGAGTGCCGCTATCCGCCATTTCGGTAAAAGAGTCGGGTTCGTTAAGATAGGTCAGCAGCAAAGCCACCATGTGTTTGCAGTCGTCGCCGAAATCATATGGGCAGGTGCAGTAGGTTTCTTCAATTTCCCCATCCTCAGAAAAACTGGCTCGAACTCGATACTTGCTGCTGTACGATCCATAACACAGCGCTTCAAGCACATCGCCCCGCCGCACCGGATTATAAATGGCTTTATTTTTGTAATATTGGTATCCCCGCGCAAAGACTGCATCACCCGCACGGCTCTTTATCTCAAAAGTTGAGAGTTCAATTGTGGCTGTCATCGCATCATATTCCAAAACCTGTTACAATAACATATTATGCCAAAAAGCATCTTCTTACTATAGTTATCGAGCGAGTTAGAAGCTGTGAGTGAATTGAATAATCAGGTAGAAGACGTTTATCAGGAAGCCATGAACGCAGGGCATGCCGCTGCGTGGGAACAAGATTGGGAGCGTGCCATTCCGGCGTATATGACCGCAATTCGCGCCCGTCCCGAAGACCCGTCTGCGCACAATAATCTCGGCCTGGCCCTGCTGCAAGCGAGACGTCTGGAAGACGCGCTAAAAGTTTACCAGCGTGCCCATCGCCTTGCCCCCAACGACCCGATTCCGCTTGAAAAGAGCGCGGACGTGTTGGAGCGAATGGGACGCCTGCAAGATGCGGCAATCCAGTATCTAACGGTTGCCGAAATTTATCTTGGTCAGCGCGAGATAGATAAAGCCATCAGCAACTGGGAACGGGCTACGCGCATTGCTGGCGGATTAATTGATGTCCACAAAAAACTGGCACTCGCCTACGAAAAAGTGGGGCGCAAGCGACAGGCTATCCGCGAATACCTGACTCTCGCCTGGAATTACCAGACAGCCGGTAATTCCAAAACGGCTGTAGAAGCAGTGGAACGCGCACTGCGCCTCGAACCTCAGAATCCACAGGCGCTCAACGCTCTGCAAGCTATTCGCTCTGGCACGAATATATTACCTGAAACCGGAATGCTCGTACAGGAACGCGAACCGGTGAAACCCGCCGAACCTGAAGAAGAGCCGTTCTTCGAGTTCGATGAAGATTTCGAAGCGGCTAACGAAGGTGGCCCGCTGGGTGAAGCCGTCGAAACAGCACTGGAAATTCTGGCGAATCACGTCATGGAATCCGGCGCGATTATGGAACAGAGCGGCATGTTGACCATTCAGGCCATTGAACTCCATCGCCAGGGTGAACTGGACGATGCATTGAATATGTATCGACAGGCCCGCAAAGCCGGGCTTGACCATCCGGCGGTCGCCCTTAATCTGGGTGCGCTTGCCATTGAGCTTGAAAAATGGCGTGATGCTATCGAGTACTTTGAACGGGTTGCCGATGATGACCGCTTAATTGCCGGGGCACACCACGGATTGGGCATCGCCAACATGCGCATTGGCAATCAACGAACTGCTTCCAAGCACCTCATCCAGTCCATCAAGATGGTCGATGTCCAGTCCGTCAATACGCGCAACGAAATGGAACAGCTTAACGGTATTTATAACCGTATGCTGCAAAACGCCAACAGTTCCGATGAAGGAACCCTCTCCATCCTCAACGAGCGCTTCTTTGAAATGCTGGAAGGAGCCGACTGGCGTCATCGCATTGAGGTCACGCGCGATCAGCTTGAAACAGCCATGACCGAAGATCCCACCGCCCTGATTGACATCGCATCTGTTGATCCTTCAATTGTTGAGGCGATGAACCGCGTGGACGACTATGTTAAGGCTCGCCGCTTTAATCTTGCCATCGAGGAAAGTTATTATATTCTTGAAAGAGAACCCGACTACATAGCCGCCCATATGCGCGTCGGACAAATCCTCGTCCACTTGAACCGCGTCAATCAGGCCATTGAGAAATACAACCATATCGCCAAAGCCTATCTCGCACGTGGCAACAAAACACGCGCCGGTGAGGTCTTGAGTGAAATCATTAAAGTCGCACCAATGGACATCAGCGTGCGCATTAACCTCATCGAACTGCTTGAAGAAGATGAACAGTGGGAACAGGTTCTGCCCGAATATGTTTATCTGGGTGACGCCTACATGGATCTGGCCGATACCAGCAATGCTCGCGTGGCCTATGAGGGCGCGATTGTGTTGGCACGCCGCCTGAATGCCCCCCCGGCAGCAGTGGCCGAAATTATGCACAAACTGGTTGATATTGACCGGATGCGGCTCGATTTGCGCGGTGCGCTGAAAACAGCGGAGCAGATTAAACAAATGCTGCCCGAAGATCACAAATCTCGCGAAATGCTTATCGATATTCACTATCGCCTCGGCAACCCGATGTCGGCAACCAAAGAATTGGATGGACTATTACAAATATTTGCCGCAAAACGCGACGGCAAAGCCATTCTGGACACGTTGCAGAAAGCCGCCAGGGAACGCCCTGATGATGAGGCGGTTCGTTCTCGTTTGGCAGCCATCTATCACCAGATCAAGCGCAACGATGCCGCACTGGAGCAGTATAACATTCTGCTCAATCTACAGTTAAACAACGGGCGACACGGTGACGCCTGCC
>JAKEEQ010000327.1 GCA_022616515.1 Chloroflexota bacterium
CAGTCATTGACATGAACACCTGATCGCAAATTGAAACGTTCGATGTCGCTGAGGTCCATTGAAATGGCGAGTGGCACAAAACTCAAGACGTCCTCAAGTTCCATATCGGTGTCAATAATCTCAATCGCCTGCGGCCATAATGTTGTCACCTGCGAGAACAGGCCATTCTCACGCGCCTGCCGCCACATCGCCCGCAGAATATCCGTCTGCCGACGACCCCGGTCAAAATCGCTGGTCGTAACACGGCTGCGTGCGTACCACAGTGCCATATAAGGACTTAACTCATGAACACCAACACCCAGCGTATATTCTTCCCAGAATTCATCAATTCGCTCCGGGTCCTTATAAAGTTCGGGTGGTGTAGAAGGATCAATGAGTCGCCAGTCAGTGATGGGGCAGTCCACACTGATGGTCAGGCCGCCCAGTTGGGTGATGATTTCCTGAAAGTCTGAGAAGTCCACCCTTGCATAAAAGTCGATTTCAATACCGAAATTGTACAGAATCGTTTCTTTCATCAATTCCGCACCGCCACCCGGACCGTTGGCTTGCTGTCCAAGCGTAAAGGCACGATTGATACGGTCCATCGTGTGATTGGGGATATAGACCAGCAGGTCGCGTGGCAAATGCCACATCGCCACCGTTTCGGCTTCTTTGTTCACCGAGACGATGATGATAACGTCGGTTTGTCCCAGCGCACTTTCTGTCGTATCACTACCGAGCAACACGAAATTCACGATGTCGTCCGAATCTTCGACCAGTTCCGCGCTCAGTGGAATCGGGGCAAATGGCGTATAGATCGGTGTGATATACGTACCTTCGATCACCAGTGTTGGCGGCGGTGTAACCGTAGCCGTAAAGGTTGCGGTGGGCGTAAAGGTGACCGTTGGTGTCAGTGTGTCGGTCGGCGTTAAGGTATCGGTGGGTGTCAACGTATCTGTTGGGAAAGGCGTATTCGTGGGAAAGGCCGTCGGTAACTGGGTGTTAGTTGGAAAGGCCGTTGGCGGTTCGGGTGTATCGGTTGGCCTTTCAGTGGCGGTAGCCGTGCGGGTGTTGGTCGGCGCAGCGGTATCCGTTGGCACTGGAGTGTCTGTGGCTGCCTGAGCGATAACTGTTGGCTCTTCGGTATCCATTGCTGTATTGGTAGGCCGCTGTGTCACGTGTAGTGCTGCCGGAGATGTATCATCACTCAAATCTGTCGTTTGAATAGAAACGGTTGATTCCACTGGCGGCTCGGTCGCGGTTGGCTCACTGGCAGGTGTTTCGGTGACAAATTCTACAAAAGAGCCATCACCTGCTCCCACAACCTCATGACTTACTAACTGCTGCGATTCAACTTCAATGGTCGGGGCCAGGGCCGTTGCTGTTTCCTGACGTTTTACATCACGCTGAGCCTGTTCACGGCGAAATTCAACCTCATCAATGATGCCCGTTGTCCAATCAAATGCAAAATATGCAGCGCCACCGATGACGGCGACAATAAATAGCAAGGTAAGACCGCGACGCAGCCAGCGGAATAGTAATCTCATTCCAGGGGATTCCTTTTCGTCTTGTTGGAAGACAGCCAAGGCGGATTATACATCTGTCCCCCTGACCGTCTACCCCGTATTTCCACCGAATACCCAACGCTCTTCTCAATGATAGGGGGTTCAGGTAAACTGTCCGGCAGAGGAGAACCGACCATGCGACACATGTTTCTGATACTGGCGATAATGTTGACTATGCCTGTCACGCAGCGACCTATCACAGCACAGAGTCCCGAAATTCTTATCGGCGTTCCGGTACAGGGCGAACTCTCCGAAACTGCCGACACCCAATCGTGGGAATTCACCGCCGACACCAGCGGCTTCCATGCCTTTCTGGTCAACCGGCTGGACGGCACATTAGACCCGACTATCGCCATCATAGACGCCGATGATGAGGTTGTCGGTGACAATGATGACCGTTTACCTGAGCTGGTTTATGATGCCGGAGTCACGGTCGAAATGGATGCAGGCGAAACCTATACAGTTGAGGTTGGCCGTTTTGATGGCAGCGGTCGCTACCAGCTATGGGCAATCCCGGCCTACCAGCGTGTGTGGGAAGATGAAGGGTTTTCCGGCGATGTTACTCGCTGGGCAGAGGGTAGATTCGCTTATGCTGAAGATAACCGTCTTATCCTTGAAACAGAACCTGAATTTTCCATTTTTGTGCATCCGGATGGCAGTATTCCCCTGCAAAATTTCTATTTGCAGGCCGAATTTGAGTGGCAATCTTCGCTGAGTGATGTCGCAGCAACGACGGGCATTATGTTCCATGTTGATGATGATGGAACCCGTCGCCCACCCGGCTATTATTTCCTGATTACACCAGATGGAACGTGGAGTTTTCTGGTACGTTCGTCTGATGAATTTACAGTCATCACCGAGCCAACCGAAGCCGACGTACTGACCGATGAACGCATCTCGCTTGGTGTATGGGTCAATAATGCTACCTATCGTTTTTATGCCAATGGAGAACTGCTCGGTGAGGTGACCGACTCGACATTCAATCAGGGTTTGTGGGGGCTGCACATTCGTGGCGCACTGGAAAATGCACGTGTCGCGGTTGATGATTTGCTCCTGACGGTTCCCGACTCCGATATTCCCGATTTTCCGCAGTCCATCGAAAACTGGTCATCTGTCCAACCGAACGACATCATCCTTGAGCTACAGGCTATTTTGCCCGCCGGAGGCGAACGGCGCTATTTTCTGCCTGATCTTAATTATGATGTCGCACCTCTGCAAAGCAGAATTTTTGATGTCAATCCGCCTGATCCAACCTACATCAATGTGGTTATCGGGACAGATGCTTATGTCATTAATGGTGATAATGCTGCCTGCGGCGTCAACCTGCGGTATCTAGATGAAGCCAACCAGATGGTAGCTTATGTTGATGGCGATGGGGGGGCCAGTCTCATCTACAACAAGGGAGGACGGTTACTGCGCAATACCTATGATTATTTCGAAGAGGTAGACGAGCCGTTGGCCGGGGATCGTCATCGCATGTTAGTCATTGCCTTGAACGATGTAACGGCTCTGTACGTTGATGGTCAATTGTTTACAGTGGAATACACCCCGCCCATTGAGGGTTCCGTTGGGATTACGCTGTTTAACTATTCCACCAGCCCGGCAGCCTGTGGCTATGAAAATTACTGGATCTGGCGCTAGCAAAAATAACGCCAGATCCGTATGGATTCTCATGATGAAAGTTTATCCGAAACCGGGAACGGCAGTTTCTCCACTAAACTCATCCAGGTCCAATGGTTCTTCGGGCGCAAGATCAGCACGCGCTTCAATATGCAGATCAATAGCCATAATATTGCTGGCCCCAAGCGCACTGAAATCCGCGCCGAAATCGGTAAAATCAATATCAAGGCGGGTGTCGGCGGTCAAAAGATCGCCATCCAACTTCATGGTGGTAAGGCCATTTTGCGGATTCTGGATACCAGAGAGTTCAATCTCACCAACCAGCAGTACTTCCTGTTCTTCTTCAGGATCGGTAATAATCTCTTCGCTAAGACCCGTGTATACGCCATACGGGTATTCTTTGGCCTTTAATGCGATAATCAACAGTTGGTTGCGTATGGATGAGCCTGTTTCAACAGTCTGGCCCTCAACAATCAGGTTTACCTGCAACTTCCAGCCGTCCTCTGCCGGTACAAGCAGCAGCGTGCCATCGGTGATGTCAAACGTGCCGTCAATCGTTCCCCCGCCGAGGTCCAATGAAAAGGCGAGTGTTGTTGTTTCTGTATCTACCCCAAAAATGCGCGACTGTGGGGCAGGTGTCGCCGTTGGCAGTTCAGGGTCAACGTCTTCGGGGTCGTTCAAAAATAGGTATGCCACACCACCAGCAATAATAAGTAAAACCACCAGCACAGCAATCAGTAGCCGTCGCATTAGTTATACTCCCGCAGAAATAAAAAGTGCTCAAAAGCATAATATATTTGCTCCCATCGGGCAAGCGAAGGTAACATTACAGGTGTATGAACCCGGAGGAGATGAATGACGATCCCTTATCATGGTAAGACTTATGTGTGGCATTGGAAGGGTGACTCGCTGGCTGAACAAACCATCGAGGCTGTCGCCCGCACCCTCAAACAGTGGGCACCAAACCTAAAAGGCATTTTTGTCAAAACCAGCGACGGCTCGGAGTGGATGGGTAAATATGATACCGACCCCCAACTGCGCATCGATGGCACGGCGTCTATCGCCCGCTGGGTACAGGTATTGAGTGCAAACAATCTCGAATTTCATGCATGGAGTGTAGCAAAAGGCATCGATACGGTAGCGGAAGCCGACCTTATCGTCCAGGCGGCCCTCGTACCCGGTGTTAAAAGCATGATTATTGATGTCGAAGCGCATCCGGGATTCTGGCGCGGCAAAAAAGAAGATATTAAGCCCTTTATGACCCGCATCCGGCGCGGCGTCGGCGGTGATTTCCATCTTGGCATGAGTGTCGATCCACGTGCCCACCAGTTTGAAATCATCCATCCTCAGGAATGGCGACCATTTATCAACAGCGTCCATCCCCAGGCATACTGGGATTTGTTTGAAAGGGACTTTGAAGAGGTTCTGGATGAAGCCTTTGCCACATGGGGTAATTATGGCTTGCCACTGTATCCAGTTCTACAGGGCAACGCCCCGCTTTTTGAAATGGAGTCCGCCTTTGATTATGCCAACCAGTTTAAAGATGCCAACAGC
>JAKEEQ010000328.1 GCA_022616515.1 Chloroflexota bacterium
CCCATCATAGGTTTGACGGGCTTCTTCCACAAGGGAAGTGGGATTGGTATCCCATACATTGTAATGGATAAGTACAAGACGTTTACTCTGCGCTTCACTGGCGATTTCCCCGGCTTGCGCCGCGCTCGAATGTCCCGCCGGGTCGGTTCCCGCCGCTTCATGCAGCAGGACGTCGGCGTTATAAGCCAGCCGTGCCACGTTTGGAACCGGGGCTGTATCACAGGAATAGGCAATCACCTTGCCCGACGCCTTGCTTTCGATTCGCAGCCCAATCGTCGGGATATTGTAGTGCTGGACCGGCCACGATGTGATGCGAAAATCAGGATTATCCAGTACCAACTGGTCTTCGCGGTCGGGTACACGGTGGAAAGATACCGGGAAAAATTGGGGCCAGTCGTGCCATGAAAAGGCGGACATTAAATCTTCGGTGCGGGACAGACAGTGATGAAGCCCGTAGACACGCAGCGGCTTCTGGCGACCCAGCAGCCACATATGCATTAACAAAATCGGCACGCCGTAGACATGATCGGGATGAAAGTGGGTAAGAATCATGTCGGTGAGCTGGTCATAATGGATGCCAAAACGGCGCAGTTTCACAACCGGGTTCGAGCCACAGTCAACCAACACCACACTATGTTCTCCTTGCAGCAAGAAATGAGTGTTGTCGTGATCTGCGTCGGAGACGGCAGCGGCTGTGCCAAGTACGATTAAGCGTGCCATATGTTTCCTTTCCAATACGACCAACAAATCAATGATACCACCTGCCCGGAAAATGAGACAGCAGCACGACTATTGGGCAGCATCGGGCGTAATCATGTCCGGTGGAACGGGTGTGGCAGTGGGTATATCGGGAGCCGTGGTCGGCAAGTTTGAGCCGGGTGGAGCGGCGGTGGTCAGCGGCGGTGCAGAAGATTCGCTTGTCGGGATTTCAATGCCGGGAAACTGCCAGTTTGCTATATTGAGGTCCAGTGCCTGCCCCAATGACAGCAGTTGCAACAGGTCGCCGCGCACGGTGGGCGGAGCCTCAAATACTTCAACTGGAACCGGACTCGCCAGTAGTGTCGCGTCTACATTCACTTTAAACCATTCGCCCTGCATCACAACGCGCTCACGGTTGACCAGACTAACCTCTCCCTCTATCACAATACCGCGCAATCCAGCGGCAACATCCACCTGTAAAAACAGCGTACCGCTCAAAAGCATAGGTTCGTCGTTGATTTCGAACGCGCCACTTTCATTACCGGAAACATGTACTAAAAGACCTGCCGGAGGCGTTGCGGGGCATTCGGAAGGCGTGGGATTGCTGCTAAATGTGACCTGATTGAGCTGCTCATCGAAAAAGCGCACCTGTACACCCGGTGTAACTACCATCAACATTGAACTGCCACTGTCTTCCTCAAATGAGGTCAGTCCGCGCAGCATGACCATGCCGAAGGTGAAATCTGCGGGGTTATACATAAATGTCTCAAGAGACTGCAAGTTGGAAAGCAAGGCATCATCGCCTGCCAGAGTCAGCAGATCCGTTCGCCCGGTATTGGACTGGACGGTGGCAGCGGGATTGATAAGACACGCTTCGCCGGGTTGGACGAGTGGACAGCGGGCTGTGAGCCGGTTATAGGCCAGTGGCACATTTTCCTGACATTTCGCCAGCGCGTCCAGCGTCGGCACAATGGCGGTGGGTGAATTTGCGCTGCCGTTATTATCGCCCTGCCATTGCAGATAAAGGTAGGCCACGCCGCCTGCAATGCCAATCACAATCAGGAAGGCAAAGGTGTTTACAACGATGCGCAGGATGGTGCCGAGCGGGCTGCGCCGACGGCGACGCTGCTGACCTTCGCCCCGTGTTGCCTTTGCCAGCTCCACTGCCAGCGCACGTGCTTCCTTGTTTTCGGGGTCGATGCGCAGGATTTCCCGCAGGGTACGCCCATACTCCTGACGGTCACGGGCACAGTCCAGCAATAACTGCCATGCGGCGAGGTCATCGTAGTTGGTATGGAGCGCTTCCACGACAATCTCACGTGCCTGGGGAAACTGCCCCTGCTCAATAAGTACCCGTGCCCGTGCCAGATTTGCCAAGTCAGAAACTCCTTAAAAAAGTGTTTTCCTAAATAAAATCTCGATAAGCCTACCGCAAGGGACATTTTGATGCCAGTATATGTTGATAGCGCCAGTGGGTCAAAAAAAGGGACGCTGTTATGGCGTCCCAATTTTGATAGAAATGTGTGAAACGGATTAGCCGTTTCGTGCAACTGCCACCGCTCTATTGAGGGTTGGATACCATTCAATATCTTTCCGCCGTGTGAGTCCTTGCAGGACGCTGGCGGTAATGACAGCCTGTTTGTTGTCACCAACAATGCGCAGACCTTTGATATTGTCGTTCTTGAGGATACGAGACATCGCATTATGGACCGCATAGCGTGGATTGGCGCTGAGATCAACAACGATAGTCACCGGTTCATCAGCGAGTATCAGATGCTGTTCAATTTCACGGACCGCACGGTCAACGTCACCACTATTGATGATCTCGTTCCAGATCATGATGATATGGTTGGCAGTTTTTGTGTTGATGATGATTGATTTTGTCATAAACCCTCAGCTTGGTTAACACACCTATATACGATATGACAATTTCATTCAAAAAAAGATTAGAGATTTGTGGAGATTTTGTTTTAATTCAGTGACAAATATCAGACTTCTCTACTTTTTCTTACGCAATGCTGAGAGATTTTGAGACGACTATTGTCTAGTATAGATTACATATGAATCCTACGAGAGTTAATTGATGAGTTTATTAGAATTCACCATACTGGTGACACGCGCAGTATATCTGCTGCTTACCCTGACGACAGTTGTCAATTTCATTAGAGAACACACCCGCGCTCGTTTGTTGATTATGCTGTTGTTTCTGTCATTTTCTTTGGCAATTGTCATTGATCTTGCAAACGAGGCCATCGGCGAAAGTCTTCCATCATCGGGGCTTATACGCAGCCTTGCACTGATAGCGACGCCCTATCTCTTCCTGCTCTTACTTAAACAATCAGCACGTGTGCCGGTATTTGTTGAGTTATTTGCTACCGTCATGTTCATCATCTCAGGTTTATTCATTATATATTTTGGTGCTGCAAACCTGCCTGTCTGGACTATTCTCGTGATTGTTGGCTATCTGGTGATTGTCTATCTCTATTCGGCCAGTCAATTTCTGCGTAACGCTATCAGAAAGCGCGGCGTGACACGCTGGCGCAAGGGAATGGCCGCGACAGGCATGATATTGCTGGCACTGCTTTTCTGGCTGGTGGGCCTTGATGTGGCGATTGGAAGCGGACATGACTATTTTCTGGTAATGTCACAGACGGCCTCCATAGGCTCAGCTATTTCGCTTTATCTTGCGTTTGCCACGCCGCGCTGGCTGCGTCGTGTCTGGCAACAAGGCGAAATGTTTAATTTCTTGCAACTGCAATATCAAAATATTGAAAATCGACAAACTCTCGAAACATTGCATCTTCTGAAACACTATGCGCAGCAGGCAGTTGGGGCCGAAGGCGTTTACCTGTTCGACTACAATCCGTATCGTGGGCAGTTCAATTTGCGGCGCACCGAAGAATTGCCAGCCGCGATCTTCCCGGATAGCGACTCTGACACCTTTTCTGAGGCAATGGAGCGTGCGGTTACGGCCAGCAGGCCCTACGCTGTAAGATATTTGGGCGAGTATAAAGGTATAGATGCGAGACTGGCGGAACATCTAGCGGCCCGTGATGCCTATTTCGTCCCGATAAGAACCACCGACCACCTCTGGGGTGTAATGCTGCTGTTTCTGTCCAATATACCGATCTTTGAACTGGACGATCTCAACTTACTGGCAGTCATGGCCGAGCAAAGTGCCCAAATCTTAGAAAATATTCATCTGTTGGAAGAACAGGCCGACCTGATTGACAAACTCAGAGAAGATACCAGCAATTTGGGCCGGTCCTATGAAGACGAGCGGCGACGTTTTTTTCGTCTTTCTAACGATTTACTGGTTATCGTAGATTTTGATGGCTCTCCGATACTCCTTAATCCAGCCTGGGAAAAGGTCACAGGGTATACGCGGGAAGAATTGATGTCAACGACATTCAGGGATTGGGTGCATCCGGCAGACCTCGCCAGCGTAGAGACGATATTTAGCAATCTCTCTCAGGATGCGGAGAACGTAACCAGCCAGAATCGAATTGTATGTAAAGATGGCTCGATACGCTGGTTTCAGTGGAATTCTGCGACACTTATCGGGCGTAAGGCAGTCTATGCCGCAGGTCATGATGTTACCGAAACAAAACGTGCCCATGAAACCATGTTTCGCCTGAATACTCAGTTAAGTCAGGAACGGGCACGATTGGAAAACATTATGCAATCTATTCCGGGTCTTGTGTGGGAATCTTGGAAAGAGCCGGATGAAGAACAAGACCGGATTGACTTTGTCAGCGATCACGTAGAGGAGATGCTGGGTTACACCAGGGAAGAATGGCTGAGTACGCCCAACTTCTGGTTACAGATCATCCATCCAGAAGATAGAGCACGTGTAAAAAGATTGGTTGCGCACCAGTATCAGGGTGAAGATGTTGCAACAACCGAATTCCGCTGGTTAACCAAAGATGGTAAAGAGCTTTGGTGTCTCTCCCAGACAACAGTCATCACCGACGAACACGGTAAAAATGTTGCTCTACGTGGTGTGACGCTGGACATCACCAAACGGCACGAAGCTGAGCGGAAACTTGAGGAGTTATACGGTAAGTTAGAAGATGAACGGGAACGGCTTGAGAACATCATTCGTTCCGTGCCGGGTATTGTGTGGGAGTCGTACGGTGATCCGTCCAGTCAGGAAAAACAGCGTTTTCGCTATGTGAGCGACTACGCCGAAACAATGCTGGGTTACCCGGTCGAACAGTGGATCAACACGCCGGGATTCTGGCAAAAAATCCTGCATCCCAACGACAAAGCGAAAGCAATTTCTGTGGCAGCCCAACGCTATCAAAATGGCACTAATACGGTAAACGAGTACCGCTGGATTGCTGCCGACGGTAAGGCTGTTTGGTGTTTGTCACAGGCGACACCG
>JAKEEQ010000329.1 GCA_022616515.1 Chloroflexota bacterium
AATTGCGTTCGTCAAAATTGGCTTTGATTTGATGCGCTACCAGATTGGCGCGGCACGCTGGGCACTGGTGGCCTTCCTGTGGATGTCGGTCGGTCTGGTGGTGGTGTTCATTGGCGTCATGTGGATTCAGGGCAAGGGTGGTGATGTTCTCAATGACCAGCCCTTTGACTTTTTTGATGGACTGGCGGCAGCATGGTTTTACCTTGTACCTTTAATCATTTTCATTCCGGCTTTCCGCTGGTTGGGTCCGCGTCAATCGATCATTTATGAAGGTGAAGAATCGCTTGGTACGCGAAATACCCGCTTTGCGTGGACGCTGCTCATTCCAACACTGGCGGTGCTGGTAGTAGTCGCGGCACGTCCTCTTGAGCAAACATTTATCAAGAGTTTGACCGATGACGTCTTCGCTGACTCGCGTCCGGCGGATTTCGTCGGTCTGAATAATTACCAGCAGTTGCTGACTTTCCGCCCGGTCATCGTTGACTGCCGTATCGATGGTCGTTACATGGTGACGGGCGTTCAGGATGGATCACCTGCCGCGCAAGCCGGTTTTGCCGACGGCGATGTGTTCCTGTCGATTGCCGGGGAAGATGTCGAGGATGCGGTCAGTGAGCGCTCGGATTTGGAAGTCAGAACCAATGAAGAAGGTGTCGAGGAACAATTCATCGTTGATGATCTGGCTGGAAACGAAGAAATCACCCGGCCATTTAATGAAGCGTTTTCTGAACTTGTATCCGGTGCAGTCGATGAAGGGGGTATGGTTGAGTTTGAAGTCTCTCGCCCGGAAGAAGATGGTTATGGGCGCAACGATGTTGACCTCGAAGTAGACGCCGCTGTCGTGACCGATACGTCACCAGCAGCCTTTGGTCTGAGCACCGAATTCGAAGGTGGTTGTGCGCGTGCGGCGGGTGGCAAACGGGCCATCCAGTGGAATCGCACCGAATTTGAGGACCGTCGGGGTGATGAGCGTTACGAACAAGCACTGGCCTACACTCTCCCGGGCAGCAGTACATCCGGCCTCAAGATTGTCGCGAAAGACCCTGAATTTATCAACAGTTTCGTCAATACCATCCGCTTCACATTGACCTCGGTAGTGGTCGAACTCATCATCGGGATGATTATTGCGCTGGTGGTCAACTCCAACTTCGCCGGACGCGGCATCATGCGGGCCGCCATGCTGGTCCCATGGTCGATCCCAACCGTCGTGGCCGCCACGCTCTGGCAGGTGATGCTGCGCCCGGACAATACGGGCATCATCAACACATTCATGATGGACACCGGTATGCTGGATAGGCCGCAGCAGTGGTTAACCGACCTCGGTCCGTGGATGAACAGCATCATCGCGGTAGACGTGTGGAAGACATCACCGTTTATGGCACTGTTGATTCTGGCCGGATTGCAGACCATACCGGGCGACCTCTACGAGGCCGCATCGGTTGACGGTGCGAATCGTTTACGTCAATTTTTCTCGATTACGGTGCCATTGCTGCGCCCAACGATTGCGGTTGCCCTTATCTTCCGCACACTGGACGCACTGCGGGCTTTTGACGTGTTCCAGGTTTTGCTGGACCCAACGCGCCCTTCAATGGCAACGTATAACTATTCGACCATGGTAGATGGACAACGGGAGGTGGGATACGCATCCGCGGTGGGTGTGCTGATCTTTATCTTTATTCTCATCTTTACGATCCTGTATGTGAGATTTGTGGGGATTGAAAGCAATGAGTGATCAAAACAAGCACAACGATGAACTGAGTCCTTCGCTGGAAGGGTCTTATGCAGGGAACAATAACGATGTGCCATCCGAATTGAAAGCGCTGGAAGTTGTCAATCAAATTGCTTTCTGGCTGATGGTGCTGGCGATTGCCATTTTCACGATGGCTCCGTTCTTTTACGCCATCAGCATCTCCTTCCGTACCAATACGCAGGTGCTGACGGGTGCTCGTTATCTTCCAGAGGAACTCAATACGATCAACTACGAGAACCTTTTTGAGGACAGAAATGATCAGGGTCCCGGCGGGGCCAATCTCCCCCTGTGGAATTCACTCGATGAACGCTTTACCAGAATCTTGTTCAATTCTGCTATGGTTGCGTTTGTCACGGTAACGATTGCGCTGGTGGTGGGGTCGTTTGCAGCTTATGCGCTGGGGCGTGTGCAGTTCCGCGGACGGATTATCGTGCTCTATCTGGTGCTGGCAATGACAATGTTCCCGCAAATTTCGATTCTGTCGGGATTGTTCAACATTGTCAACGACCTCAACATTTATGGGTCACAGCTATCCCTGATATTTAGCTATCCCATCTTCACCCTGCCCTTTACCGTCTGGGTGCTGACGAGCTTCTTCCAGGGGCTGCCCGGTGAAATTGAACAAGCCGCTCTGGTGGACGGCGCTTCACCGTTCCAGACCTTCTGGCGCATTCTGGTTCCGCTCACTGCCCCGGCACTGGTCACAACAGGGCTGCTGGCGTTCATCGCCGCCTGGAATGAGTACCTCTTTGCGCTGACGTTTACGGTGATTAATGACGCCGCCCGTACCGTTCCCGTCGAAATCGCGAACTTCGCTGGTTTCGACCGCGAACTGCCTATCGCGGACCGTGTATCGGCAGCCGTCGTCGTAACCATCCCGCTGCTGGTGCTGGTGCTCATCTTCCAGCGCCGCATCATTGAGGGCCTGACCGCAGGCGCGGTGAAGGGGTAATCTTTAGCACCCTTATGTTAAGTTAGACAAACTGGACATGGCGCTGCTGTGTCCAGTTTTTTTCTGGACTGCTGTGATGTGACATACTCCCCCGCCTAAAGGTAGGAGCGGCTACCGTCAACACGGCGGCGGGACGAATCCCGTCTGACGACCGCTATGGTAGTGCGTTGATGCCCCAACGCATCGAGCGTTTAAGGACCGCTCATGTCCGGTTCTCGCTCTCATCGTTGAACGTTTTACGTGGCAGACTTCCCGCCACAACCAGCAACATTCAGTTGTTAAGATGCGCCGCACTGGACTTTTGCCGCTACCATCCCATCACAGGCTTGTGTAGTGATTGTCCAGTCGAATTGAAGAAAGTATAGCATAGCTCATTGAAAGCAGTAAGGGCGCTTTCATCCACCTTACCGCCGCTGGTTTTCCCGCGCTGAAAGTCTATAATCTCGCCCGGTTCGATCCACAAGCGAGTAACTCATACCAAGTTCGGGTAATCAGTCGCTGGCGGCCTCCGCTATACTCCCCTGCCCGCTGCAAATGGCAGTTCCCTCTTTCGTCAGGTAAACGCTGGTCACAGCGTTCTGTCCATTATCGACTTCGACCAACGGTTGGAGTAAACTAGCCACTTTGACCTCAGAACTGGATTTACGGGGTTTCTGCGCAAAGGATAGGCACACATGACGATTGAAATTGCAGGATTTCTGGTCCTCTTTTTGATCGCAATGATTCTGTTCTCATTTGAATGGATGTCGGCAGATATTGTCGCCCTTGGCTTAATGCTGACGCTCATTATCTCTGGCCTGCTGCCAATGGAAGAAGCATTTGCCGGGTTTGGCAGCCAGACCGTCTTGATGATTCTTGGCCTGCTCATTTTAACGGAAGGGCTGGTCCGCACCGGCATGGTGGACCTGACCGGACGCTATATCCTGCGTCATGGCGGGCGAGATCCACAGCAACTGCGCACGATTCTGTTGGTGGTGCCTGCCATTCTAAGTTCGTTTATCAGCAACACCGCCGCCGCCGCGTTCTTTATGCCGATTACGCTGGGGGTAGCAAATCGGGCGCATATGAGTGTATCTCGCTTGTTGATGCCGCTCGCGTTTGCATCGATTCTCGCCAGTTCGGTGACTCTCATCGGAACCTCTACCAATCTGGTCGTCAGTGGGTTAATGGAACAACAAGGGCTGGCCCCTTTAAGCATGTTTGAACTCACCCCGGTTGGCCTGCCCATTCTGGTTGTGGGTCTGCTCTATATGTACTTTGTCGGTCACCATCTGATTCCCGACCGGACCGGAATCACCCGCCATGAAAATATCCTGGAGGAACAACTTTACGTCTCTGAAGTACGGATTAAATCCAGTTCTGTTATCGTCGGCAGGTCAATCGAGCAATCTGTGTTCATGCGCGAACTCAACCTCGGAATGCTGCGCCTGATTCGCGGTGGTGCAGCTATGCAGCCGCTGGCCGATACAATCCTCATTGAGGATGATGTACTTTTCGTGGAAGGTCACCGCGACGATATTCTGCAAATCCCGAATACGCCGGGGTTGGAGCTTCAGGGGGTGATCGAGCCGCTGGACGAGTATTTGCGCGGGCAGGCAATGCGCATTGCGGAAGTTATCATCCTGCCCGGTTCGCCTCTCATTGGTCGCACCATCAAAGGTCTGCGCCTGCGGGAGCGCTACAAACTGCAAATTCTGGCAATTAATCAAGCCGAAGGCGTGACCTACACCAAAATCGGACGCCGCGTGTTGAGACTAGGCGATGTGCTGCTCATCCAGATTCCTGCCGAGAATCTGCGACTGTTGCAGCAGGAAAAGCTGTTCCGCGTTCTGGATATTACCGACAGCCCCGCCATTAAGCCCCAGCGCATCTGGCTGGCAGGCATTATTTTTGCGGGGTCATTGTTGTTAGCCATCAGCGGGCTGCTGCCTATTGCTGTCGCCGTGCTGCTCGGTGCATTCCTGATGTTTGTCAGTCGCTGCCTGTCACCGGAAGAGGCTTACCGCAATATCGAGTGGAAAGCGCTCATCCTGATTGGCAGTATGCTCGCTTTCGGGCAGGCCATGCAGACCACCGGCAGCGCGGATTATCTGGCGGACCAGTTGGTTGACATGGTTGGGTCAACATCGCCAATCGCGATCTTAAGCCTGTTCTTTGCCCTTGCATTGATCCTGACACAGCCGATGTCCAATCAGGCCGCGGCAGCCGTGCTGATTCCGATTGCCCTGTCAACAGCGGTGCAAATGGACATGAATCCCCGGCCATTTGCGGTGATGATTGCA
>JAKEEQ010000330.1 GCA_022616515.1 Chloroflexota bacterium
CATTTGTGGGCTGTAGCTGCGTCTTTTTCCACTCATGGTTCTTCTCCTGCACTCCACTATATCCTATAGTTTTTGTGTCCAGAAGTCCCACCGCACTACATACATGGTCCATGTAGGATCTGTATCTTGAAGAGTAGCCACATAACGTTTATCAGGGCTTAAGGATGCTCTAACTCCTCCAATATAAGTTCCGATTTCTTCGCCAGTATCCCGGTCAATGAATGTAAATCGTTCCGTACGACCATATTCATTTCGCAGAACATTTTTGATTTCATAGTATTCGTCATACACATTAATATTGGCGGACGTAGAGGCTGATACGACAGTTTCCAGCGTATGTATGTCAAGAAGACGATGTGAGTCCTCTGAACTTGTGAATATGAACTCCTCATCCACTAAATCTCCTTCTTCGATAAGTACTTCACCCGTTCGCAGGTCAACAATGGAATGGTCCCATAATTCAAGATAATTTCCATTTGTGTTGCTTAATGGCTCCCCATATGTTGATGGTTGAGTCCAGATGGTTGTCAAATGTTCCCATGTACCGCAATCATCCTGCGAACTTGTTGGGTCAACTAAAAAAATATTTGTCCAAATCGTTAAAAGTAAAATCCAGCGCATCATATTCGCCCCTTTTTGTTAAAATATGCCCCAATGCTCGAATAGTAACCTGACGATAGGTAAGTGATTTATGTCCAATTGGATGCTGTATGGCGCGTATGGCTACACGGGAAAACTCATTACCGAAGAAGCTGTCAAGCGCGGTCATCAGCCACTGTTAGCCGGACGCAATGAAGAAAAATTGAAAGCCCATGCCAACCAGTACAACTTGCCCTATGCCGCCTTCAATCTGAACGACCCTATCGAGATTGAAAAGCATCTGGAGCAGGTTGATCTCGTGCTGCATGCGGCAGGGCCGCTTACTTTTACTGCGCCGCCGATGCGCAAAGCATGTCTCAAAACACAAACGCACTATCTTGACTTAACCGGCGAGATTTCCGTGTTTGAAGATACATTCCAGCAGGATGTGCTGGCAAAACAGGCAGGCATTGTAATGATTTCCGGGGTGGGCTATGACGTCGTGCCGACGGACTGCATGGCATGCTACGTCAAACAACAACTGCCGGATGCAACATCACTGGAAGTTGGGCTTAACACAGGGGGCGGGAGTATGAGAGCCAGTGCCGGAACACTTAAGTCAGTACTTGAAATCCTGAGCAATGGCAATCTGGCTAGACGCGATGGCAGATTAACGGCTATTCGGCTAGGCTCTCATGTCAAAACCATGCCATTCAGGAAAAAGGATTTGTTAACAATTGCAATCCCCTGGGGTGACTTGTCCACAGCATATCGCACAACCGGCATTCCCAACATTACAACCTGCATCGCCCTCTCACGAAGCCTGATTCGCCTCTTGCAGGTTGCCGGACCAATTGGCCCGCCGCTGCTGTCGATTACCCCACTGCGACGACTCTTGCAGTTTCTCATTGGTCAGGTGCGTAAGGATAAAAAGTCCAATCTGGCACATAAGGGGCAAACCGAAATTTATGTACGTGCCACCACCGATGACGGTCGGAGTGCCGAAGGATGGCTTGTCACGCCCGAAGCGTACGTTTTTACCGCGCTGGCATGTGTTCGCATGGTTGAAAAGGTACTGGCCGAAAAACCAAGCGGAGCCATGTCGCCCGCGCAGTTGGTCGGAGCCGATTTTGTTCTCGACATTGAAGGGTGCCAGCGCTTCAATGGATGATCGTTTTCCGGTAGTGATTATCGGTGGCGGGATTGCGGGTCTGACAGCGGCACTGCATCTCGCGGAGCGCGGCGTTGAACCGCTGGTGCTGGAAGCCGATAACGAGTGGCTCGGTGGACGATTGGCAGGTGGCGACCCCAATGTATTTGTGTATGAAGGCCGTGAATGGTCATTCCCGACAGAGCATGGAATGCATGCCATCTGGGGCGGTTACATCAATATGATGGCAATGATTGACCGCTTTCTGGACATTACCCTGCTGGAGTCAGGTGGCGAAGAGTGGATTAATCGCTGGGCCAACCGCGTCCGGTATGTAGAGGCAGGGTCGGTCGTGCGACGGAGCTGGCTGCCTGCCCCACTCCATTACATCTGGCTGCTCCTGCGGCCACGCTTCTGGGATACCATCAACATTTTTGATTTTCTAGCCCTGCCCGGATTTCTGGTAAGCATTCTGTGGACGCTGAGCGTGGACCCCATTAAGGAGGGGGTGCGCTTCAAGGGTCTGAAAATGCGGGACTTTTTCGTTGGCTGGACACCGAACCTGCGGATGACGTTCAGCGGCATCGGTGTAAATATGCTGGCGAGTAATGCCGAAGACATCAATCTGAATGCCTTTATTGCTGCCATCCGCTTTTATACTATGCTACGGCGTGATTCATGGACGATGCGTTACCTGCCGACCAATGCCCATGATGGTCTCATCAAGCCAATGGTGGAAGCGATTGAAGAACGGGGAGGCATGATAGTCAAAGGGGCACGGGCGCGTGAACTCGTAAAGTGCGGCGACGGCTGGATGATTCGTTTTGAGGATGCAAGGTTTGGCGGCATGCGCACCCTTGAGGCACAGCAGGTCGTTCTGGCAGTTAGTCCTGATGCGGCGAACATGTTGCTGGAAAACAGTGCTGATTTACCCGTTAATGACATTGAGTTTCCGGCAGTAACACGCAGCAGCACCGTGCGACTGTGGTTTGACCGTGAACCGCGTTATGGGGCACCGGGAGGCATGTTCACGGGCGATTTTTCGATGGACAATTTTTTCTGGCTGCACCGCCTGCAACCCGAATTTCTCGAATGGAATCTGGAAACGGGTGGCAGTTGTATCGAGGTTCATCTCTATAACCGTGACAGCATCATTGACAGGCCGGAGCGTTATATCAAGGCCCTGATCGCTAATGAAGTGCAGATGGCTTTCCCCGAACTGCGCGGGCATCTGGTGCATTTCACCTATCGCAGCAACGGCTACCATCAAACCCAATTCGATATTCCCGCCCTGCATGTTGAAACGCCGTGGAAAAACGTCTATGCCTGCGGCGATTGGATCGGCTACGATACGCCCTCCTTCTGGATGGAACGCAGCGTTATCACTGGCCTTGCGGCGGCCAATTATGTGCTCAAGGCTATGGGCAAAGAAATGTTCGAGATACTGGTCCCACCTCGGCCTGAATTACCGGCACGGGTCATTATGGCAGTCATGATGGGACTGCGTCGGGTTTTTGGCCCGCCGATTGTGGCGCTGGCGCGGTGGCGTAAGGCATCCGGGTAGATTGTATTATGAATCAGGCAGCCAGTTTGCGGATTCTTCCTGATCGGTGGGGGCAATACTGAGCAGTAACCGGCTGCGCGGGGTGTAATACACAATGTATTCCCGGTCGCGTTCCAGCGGAATCTCTTCGGGGGCGACAAAGGGTGCAAAACTGTAGTCGCCCACAAGATACGAGAACGGCATTTCCGGGCGCTCACGTTCGGCCAGTTTAAGTTGGAGGGGTGCTTTTTCCCACTTCACCGGGCGCGGGTTAAAGGCTTCTGGCAAGAACATCCGGGCATTAATAAATAATACTGCGCCAAAAAACAGGAAACTGAGCAATGAAATAAACCCCAGCACAACCCATGCCACCGCGCCGAAGGTGCTGGCACTCAGCAGGGCCGGGCTGGCAGTAAAGCTGGCAAGAATAGTAAACAGCATCGTTGCCGGACAGAGCAATCCCACTGTTGACACAAAGGCAGCCATGATGATTGGCGTTCGCTGGCCCCGTGTGAGGCGTCCAGTGCGATTGACCTGCAACTTTTCTTCAATTGATGGTGACGGTATGTAGTGTTCTGACATAGCCGCTATGCTACTTGAAGCGGCAGCAAAAAGCAATAAAATGGCTGGCAATATTGCCAGCCATTTTACTAAAAGGTGCTTATGCTAATTGTTGAGCACTTTGATCTTCGAAATTGTTTCATCAACATACTTTCGCAGATCATTATACTTATCTTCAAGGTTGCGGATGGCGTGATTGGCGGTTTCCAGCCCATTATCGACCTGGTTGCTTACGCGATTGCTAATCTCGCCCCGGAGTTCCTCGCCCTCTTCGGGAGCAAACAGCATCGCCAGGACGGCACCGATTCCAGCTCCCAGCAGCATAAAAGCAAGGGCGGTAGCAATGCGGCGTCTCTCAGCCCGGTGCTTCGCTTCTTCGCTATAGTAGATACGCTCGGACATTTTGGACTCCTTAGGATAAAGTGATTCCTGTATGCTTACCATAACGTTTGAGTATATGAACAAAATAAAACCCGTGAAAATTTTTCGTAAGTGTTAGAATGGGTTATGCTATCAATATCTACTCTGTCAATGGAGCGAGTTTCAATGAGTGATAATCGCTTAATCGCAATTCTAGTGGTGGCAACGCTGTTGTTCGGTGCTGTGTGGTTATATTATGGTGTGTTGGACACTGAAGATCCGCTTGAAGAAATAAAAACTGTTGAATTCAGCAATATGTCTATTGAAGTTCCTGAAAATTGGGAAGTCCAGACTCCTGAAGCACCGAACCCACGGTTAATCGTCAGCAGTGAAGACGTGTTTACCTATGATCCGTGGCAAACCATTATCTCGCGAGACGCACTTGCCAATCCCGAAACCCTGTACCTCAATACAGCCTATTCGCTGGCGTTCAATGTGGACGGGGTAGCCAGTTATATTATCCTGCAACCTGTCCCGCAGGAGGTTCAGTATCTGATCGACCCTATGGTGACCAGTGTTGAAGAGTATTATCTACCGGAAAATACGCCCGAAGGCCAGGAGGCCGAAGTCACCCGCGAAACGCTGGCTATCGGCGATTCGATCCTTTTTAGTGCTCTCGAAGTGAACCTTAAAGGCGATAGGATCTGGCAGGGCAGCGACACACTGTTTGTAGCAATGTATATCAGCCAAATCCTCAACAACGAGCAGTACTATCTATTTACAATGGTTGTTGTTGATGAGAATGATGAACAACGTGGGAAAGCGTGGAAGGATAGAGCACGCGAATTTCTGGACACTGTAGAATTTCCGCAAACGACAGAAACACCCGTAGCGGAATAGTTGTGAGGATGTTTTATCATGACGGAAGGTATCACCCAGGTAGTCATGCGTCTGGGCAAGGCTGGTAAAAAGCAGGAAGCAATTGATCTGGTTCGAGAGTATGTCCAGCAGCATCCCGATGATATTGAGGGATGGTGGTGTGCGGCAAATATTGTGCCGAATCCCCGGATTAAAGTACAGGCACTCGAAAAAGTGTTGCAGCTCAATCCAGAACATGAAAAAGCACGTCAAATGCTGGCGACACTGCAAAGCCAACCACAGCCTGCTCCGGTGCGAGTGGCCGAAAATCCATTTGACTCCAGACCCCTACCACAGGTCAGCCCTTTTACGGCCCCGATTGAAGAAGCCGATCAGCCGCCAATTTCAGGTAGGGCAACGCGGGGTGGAGCGACCCTGCCATCTACAGGACCATTGGATTTAAGCTACTCAAAGAACAAGCCCGATGTTGGCATCAGTGATCAAACAGCCTGGATTCTCACCGGGATAGTAGTTGTGATTGCCATTGTTTTGATTGGTGGGGTCGTCTATTGGTATGTCAATCGCGATACCAATACCGAACTCGAACTCACCGAAACTGCCACTCTTAACCAGATTTCAATTAAATATCCTGACGATTGGACATTCAGGGAGTATGACTCGTCGCGGTTGGTCGTCATTAATCGCGCGACCGCGACAGAAAATCTGAATCCCTGGCAGATACTAGTGGATAATGGAACGGTGCCAGAGTGGGCGTTTGTGTCCTTCGTGGAAAGCATCGAATATTCATCCGAGCAGGAAAACACCTATGCATATGTAGTTCAACCACTACCCCAGGACCCTTTGTACCTTATTGATATTATGGTGGGCAGTTGGCAATCTGCCTACGATGAAGGCTTATTTGAAGGAACTTTTGCTCGGTTATTTACCAGTCGAGAAGGGCTTGAGATAGATGGTACCCAGTCGGTTTTTTCGTCGATTGATCTGAAAGTAAAGTCATTGGAGGGTTTCAGTATAGCGGACTTACGAGTGGCCCTTTACTTTGCAACGATTAATAAAAACAACGGACATTATCTTTTTACCATGATGGTATTTGAAGATGAAGGTGAAGCCGAAGTTGAGCGCGATTGGGAAGCGGAAGCCAAGCGGATTGCCCAGACAATTATTATCGCAGAGTAACGTATAGCAACGATTATTCAATTTGTTGACAAACATATGCTTTCGTATATAGTCATTCATATGAAATTGAGTGACGATACTCATCAAAAAGAGGATCACTATCGTACCGCGTAGCACTGGTTCAAAAAAAGATGACGTGGCGATGATGCAGTTGGCAGAACGGCATATCATCCACAAAAACGATCCGCGCTGGTCCGCCATTGATGAGGCAGCGCTGGCCTCCAAGAATATCTACAATGCAGCGCTGTACAAAGTGCGACAAGCCTATATTCATGAGGGGGTTTATCTCGGCTATCAGGAGATGGACCAGCAGTTTAAGCAGCACCATCTGTTGCTTGACCAACAACTACCCGCCAAAGTCGTCCAGCAGGTGCTCATGCAACTTGATCACGACTGGCGATCCTATTTTGCGGCGCTCAAAGCATGGCAGGCCAACCCAGCCGCGTTTGAAGGTAAATCGGGCATACCGGGGTACAAGAACAAAGCGCATGGCCGGAATAAGCTGGTGTATACCGATCAAGCGGTCAGTCAAACCGCCTTCCACAAACGGGGCGTGATTAAACCGTCAAGATTGCCCATCGAAATTAAAACTCAGCAGCGTTCCTTTGATCAGGTTCGCATTCTCCCGCGTAAAACGCATTATGTAGTTGACGTGGTGTACACGGTTGACATTGAACCCGACGATCACCTTGATCCACAGAGAGTTGCCGCCATCGACATCGGGTTAGATAATCTGGCGACTGTAACTTTCAACCAGCCGGACTTCGCACCGCTTCTGGTTAACGGCAGACCGCTCAAGAGTATCAACCACGCCTACAATAAAACCCGTGCTGCCCTCCAGAGTCAGCTTGGGGTCAACCACCATACCTCCCACCAGTTAGACCGCCTGACGGATAAACGCAATCGCCGGGTGGAGGCGTATCTGCACCTCGCCAGCCGCCGCATCATTGATGCCCTGCGGATATTTGGCTTTGGGACCCTCGTCATCGGTAAAAACGATGGCTGGAAACAGGACATCAACCTCGGCAAGCGCACCAATCAGAACTTCGTGCCGCTTCCCCATGCCCGCTTCATCGAGATGTTGACCTACAAGGCGCAGCGGGTGGGTATTAAAGTCATTGTGACTGAGGAAAGCTACACCAGTAAATGTAGTTTTCTGGATTTAGAGCCAGTTGGCAAACACGACACCTACTCAGGCAAGCGGGCGAAACGCTGGCTATTCTGCGCCAGTAATGGGCGTGAAATTCACGCGGACGTGAATGGTGCATTCAATATCATGCGAAAAGTAATCCCAGACGCTGTAGTGGCGCGGGGGATAGCGGCTGCGGTGGTTCAGCCCATGCGGGTCACACCTGCATAAACAGATTGTTATGTTCGTACATGCAATTTGATACTATACTCAGCCTGTTTGAATATTTCCGTTGGAGGATTGATTTGAATCTACACGAGTATCAGGCAAAATTCCGTTTTGCTGAATTTGGTATTCCAATTCCCCGTGGTAAGGTCGCCCATTCTGCCGATGAAGCCGTCGAAATAGCTCAAGAGCTGGGGCTGCCTGTTGTAGTAAAGGCGCAAGTTTTTACGGGTGGTCGAGGCAAGGCAGGCGGCGTTAAGCTGGCGAAGACGATGGATGAAGTAAAAGAACACGCCAGCAACATCATTGGCATGGATATTAAAGAACACACGGTTCATAAAGTATTGATTGACCCCGGAGCCAACATCAAAAGTGAAATCTATCTGGGCATCACCAATGACCGCGCTGCCCGTAAACCGCTTATCATGTGCAGTGCTGAAGGCGGCATGGATATTGAAGAGGTCAACCGGACCATGCCCGAAAAGATTATCCGGGTCCATGTCGATCCGTTACTCGGATTACGTGGCTATCAGGTGACGCAACTGGCTTCCGGTATTGACCTCCCGCGTAACCACTGGAAGCAGTTCAGCAAGATTGTACAGGCACTGTACGAGTGCTACATTGGAAGTGATGCGACGTTAACCGAAATAAACCCGCTTGCCATTATTGAAGAAGATGGCGAGGAGATGCTGCGGGCGCTGGATGGTAAGATGTCCATTGATGAAAATGCCTTATATCGCCATCCAAAACTGGCGGACGAGCGCGACACCTCGGCTGATCCTGAAGAAGAAATTATTGCTCGTGAAGCAGACTTGAGTTACGTCAGCCTTGATGGTCAGATTGGCTGCATGGTGAATGGCGCTGGTCTGGCGATGGCGACCATGGACCTTACTGGAATCTTTGGTGAAGAGTATGGCATTGGCCCGGCAAACTTCCTCGATATTGGGGGTGGGGCTGAGGCCGACAAGGTGGCAACTGCCCTGCGGATTATCCTCGCCGAACCGGAAGTGAAAGCGATCCTCATCAATATATTTGGTGGCATCACCCGCTGTGACGATGTGGCACGTGGAATCTTGCAGGCACTAGATGAAGTTGGCACGGACCTGCCCATGGTTGTGCGCCTGGTTGGGACCAATCAGGAAGAGGGACGCGAGATTATGGAAGCGGCCAATCTTCCAAATCTACAAACAGCACGTTCTCTGTATGAAGCAGCGCAAAAAGCAGTCGAAGTGGTAAGAAAGGCGATGAACTAATGGCGATTTTGGCCGACAAAAATTCCAAAATTATCGTACAGGGAATGACTGGCAAGCAGGGGATGTTCCACTCGGAGCAAATGATCGACTACGGGACCAATGTCGTGGGTGGTGTCACACCCGGCAAAGGTGGTGAGTGGGTTCTCGGCAAACCGATTTTTGATACTGTGATGACTGCGCGTGAAGCCACCGATGCCAACTGTTCCCTGATATTCGTGCCCCCGCCATTCGCCGCTGACGCTATTCTCGAATCGATTGACGCCGAAATCCCGCTCATTGTGTGTATCACCGAAGGCATTCCCATTCAGGACATGATGCGCGTTCGAACACTGCTCGATAACAGTAATTCTCGCCTGCTGGGTGCAAACTGCCCCGGTCTGCTGACACCCGAACAGGCCAAAGTGGGAATTATGCCGGGCTACATTTCGACTCCCGGTCCGATTGGAGTGGTGTCAAAAAGCGGGACGCTCACCTATGAGGCTGTTTTTGCCCTGACCGAGCGCGGCATGGGCCAGACAACCTGTGTAGGTATTGGTGGCGATCCCATCAACGGTACGAGTTTTATTGACGTCCTGCAAATGTTCGAAGACGATCATGAAACAGAAAAGGTCGTGCTCATTGGCGAAATTGGCGGTAACGACGAACAAAACGCCGCCGCCTTCATCGAGAAGCACATGACCAAGCCTGTTGTGGCCTTTATCGCCGGGCGTCGTGCGCCGGAGGGCAAGACAATGGGACATGCCGGGGCACTGGTCGAAGGTGGTCAGGGCACGGCGGCTGAGAAAATCGAGAAGTTTGAAGCCGTTGGCGTTCAGGTCGCGGAATACCCGGAGCAGATACCGGACCTGCTCAATAACGTGAACTGACAATCCAGATGGGGCGGCGAAAAACCGCCCTTCTATTATGACTCTCATCAGGGTAACACAACCCACTCTCCCGGCTCCACAAGCTGCACCGGGACATTTCTTGTAGCCGCTTCACACTGCCGGTTGCGGGCCGGGTTAACGCAGACTACTCGTACAGCACCTTAACCTCAATGCCCTGCTCGCCGGCCCACTCTTTAGCAAGCGTAATAGCAGCGGGAACAGCGGTAATTTCCTCATAATCTTCTTCGGCAACGAGGCGGTTGGCGATTTCAATCATCTTATTGCGAATGTGGGGTTCGAACTTTTCGAATTCTGTCGGGTAGTTATCTGTTGTCCATCGCATGTTGTTGATTTCTCCTGAGAAGACTTAACTCAATTCGTTGTCGTCTTCAATCTTTATTCCGCGATTTCTCGCCCATTCCTTAGCCTGTTCAATGGCAATGGGTATAGCCTTACTTTCCTCGTACTCTTCTTCAATGAGGAGCGCGTTGGCAATTTCTATCATTTTGTCGCGGACTTCAGGATTGAAGTTCTTGAAAGCATCGGGGAAATCATAAACGGTCCACGGCATTGTCGTTTCTCCTTATGCAGCATTGCTTTAGATTAGCAGGCTTACATAAGAAAATTGCTATAGACCGCAGGCCATTTGAATATGAGCCGCTACCTCAGTCATCAGTGTTTCCATGAATCGCTCGGCAGGACAGGCGAGGCTGTGATCGTAGACGTACTCAACAATGTCACCGCGCTGCATCTGGAGGCCGATGCGCCCGTAGACATGTGAGACAATCTGCACCTGCCACACTTCCCCGTTGCTTTCATAATGGTGACTCTGGCTGGCAACGCGAATCGACTCGTCTAGCCAATCGCGGTAGATCTGTTCAAACGGCTTCGGAGAAGTACGGGTGGAGACAGCATGAATCAGGGCATAGACCCACTGGCTGTAGACGTTGACAAAACCCGCAACAGCGAAATCAATCTCTGCCTCGCGCAGTCCGACGTGATGGTTCGTCTCCACGAGAAGCGTGTGGAATCGATTCTGCTCCTGCTCTTGCATCAGCAGCCACTGGTGGGGAAGTGGGTAGGCTGGCATTTCTGCCAGAAAGCGATCTTTCATGGCACGCAGCACATCCCCGGCATGAGAGATGCTGCCCAGCCCATCGTAACTTTTCGCTTCGAAAGTATTAACGCCAAAATCATCCGGGAGGTTATGCTGCTGGCGATAGACTCTGGCATCGATGAAAGTGTGGAGGACGCCACCCACCGGAAGTTGCATCATTATTACCCCAGATAGACCGCAATAACGTCAGGGTCGTTTTGCAGGTCCGCCGCCACCCCTTCGCGCACAATCGAACCGCGATCAAGAACATAGGCATAATCAGCTATTTGCAGGGCTTTGCGAGCGTTTTGTTCCACCAGCAGAATAGTTGTGCCCTGCGCTTTGATGTCCCCGATGATACTGAAGACTTCATTAACCAGCAGCGGGGCCAATCCCATGCTCGGCTCGTCCAACATCATCAGCTTTGGGGCCGCCATCAACGCACGGCCCACTGCCAGCATTTGTTGTTCGCCGCCGCTCAGTGATCCAGCCTTTTGCTTGCGCCGTTCCTCAAGACGCGGAAATCGCGCAAACACATTTTCCAGATCACGCCGAATCCGGGCACGGTCACTGCGTTTGAAAGCGCCCATTTCGAGATTTTCCTGCACGCTCATTGGCGCTATCACCTGACGCCCTTCCGGGACCTGTATCAATCCCAGCCCGGTAACACGGTCAGCCCGCCAGCCCTCGATATTTTTGCCATGAAAACGGATTTGTCCGCGTCGTGGGTTAACAAGGCCACTGATGGTATTGAGGGTGGTCGATTTACCGGCCCCGTTTGCGCCAATCAGGGTCACGACTTGACCTTCATGGACGTCAAAACTGATGCCGCGTAAGGCGATAATGGCCCCATAACTCACATGCAAATCACGGATTGAAAGTAAAGGCTCTGGCATGGAAATGTATCTCTTTAGATGAAAGGGACGGGTACTCCTACCCGCCCCATTAGATGCCGCTTAAACGAAATAATCCTGAATATACTTCACAACATCCCGGAACGAGATTACGTCAATAACTACGCCATCTTCGTTGACGATGGGTAGGTGCCGGTATTTGTGAATAGACATCAGGTACAGTGCATGGGCGATAGGAACATGCGACTGCAATACATCCGGATTGCGCGTCATGAAGTCCACTACACGGCGGGCACTCAGATCTTCAATCTGTGTCGCAACCTTGCGCAGTACGTCGGTTTCGGTGAAGATGCCAATGGGTCGCTTGCTCGAATCAACGACGACAATTGCACCGATGTTATTGTCCTGCATGAGTTTGATGGCCCGTTCGAGGCTGTCACCGGCCTGAGCTGTAATCGCATTTCTTCCGAAGAGTAGATTGGAAATCGGATCGATGGACAGGCCCTCGTGGATTTTATTAACCTGTTGAGGTTCACCCGTCAGTGACTTTTCCATATTGTCGAGATATTCTTCGTCCAAAGGACCTGTGCCCATTTCATCCCGCATAATAGCCTGTGTCTCGCGCTTGTCCGGCTCTACGGTCCACGTGTAATCCGACATATAGAGGTCTCGGAGGTCGGGCTTACCGCGTTTTTCCTGTGCTTGATGAATCTGGTCCATGACGGCCTGCTCATAGGCGGGTTTAGTGGTATCGCGATAGAGTACACCGAATGGCACCGGGAAATCTGGATAGTCCATCTGGCTCAGCAGATAGGCGAGATTACGATTGGTCTCATCGTGAATCAGCAGGTCATCTTCGGTGATGCCATGGCCGAGTTCAACAACTTCCGGTTGCAGCCCATTCAGGCGGATACCGCGATCATTGTTTTTGCCAAAAATCATGGGCTTGCCATGTTCAAGGAAGAGCACTGTATCTGGCTGCTGCTTGCGATCCGAGGCATAATCCCACGTCTTGTCGTTGAAGATGATACAGTTCTGGAAGATTTCGATAAAGGATGAACCTTTATGAGCCGCCGCTTCCAACAACATCTGGTCGAGATGCTTGACGCCTGTGTCCAACGTACGGGCAATAAATGTTGCCGATGCGCCGAGCGCCACCGCAATCGGATTAAACGCCTCATCAATCGAACCCATTGGTGATGACTTGGTTTTGGTGCCGGGTTTGGATGTCGGCGAATATTGGCCCTTGGTCAAGCCATAAATGCGATTATTGAACAGCAATATTTGCAGGTCAACGTTGCGGCGGCAGGCATGCAGCAGGTGATTACCCCCGATGCTGAGGCCGTCACCATCGCCAGTGATGACCCAGACGCTCAATTCTGGATTGGCGATTTTGAGACCAGTCGCCAGCGTCGGTGCACGACCGTGAATGCTGTGGATGCCGTAGGTGTCCATGTAATAGGGAAAACGGCTTGAACAGCCGATACCGGAGATGAATACAATATCTTCCTTGCGTTTGCCAATGTCCGGCAGTGCCTTTTGAACAGCCGCCAAAATTGCGTAGTCGCCACAGCCCGGACACCAACGCACCGTCTGATCTGACTGGAAATCTTTGCGCGAGTAGTTCGGGATTTCTTTGATAGGAATCACGTTTTCTGTCATGACAAGCTGTCCTTTACATCATCTCGTGAATCTTTTTGTAGATTTCGTTAATACTGAAAGGGCGTCCCGTCACCTTCGAGAAGGACTCGATATTGCCCATGCCAAAGCGCCCGCGCAGCAAGAAAGCAAGCTGTCCGGTGTTCAATTCTGGCAGCAGGATACGCTTGAAGCGTTTCATGATAGCTTCAAGATCACGCGGCAGCGGGTTTAGATGGCGCAGGTGGACATGTGACACGTCCAACCCGGCGGTTTGTGCTCTGGCAACGGCGGAACGCGCTGCGCCAAATGGGCTGCCCCATGTGATGACGAGCAAATCGCCAGATTTCCTGCCATAAACTTCGGTTGGCGGGATCATTTCCTGCAAACGATGTACTTTCTCGGCGCGAAGATCAATCATCAGCGATTGGTGATTGGGATCATAGGAAACGTTGCCGGTGTCAGGGGCTTTGGCAAGACCACCCAGCCGGTGTTCCAAGCCTTGCGTGCCCGGCAGTGCCCATGGTCGCGCCAGCGTTTCACCATCCCGCCTATAGGGCAGGAACTGGTTGCCGTTCTCGCGCGGTCCGGGATGTGTTACCACAATCGGCTCAATCGAGTCCGGATCGGGGATATTCCAGGGTTCCGAACTGGTGGCGAGGAAGCCGTCGGACAGAATGACGACCGGCGACATGGCTCGCACGGCAAACCGGAAGGCTTCAATGGCGATGTTGAAGTTATCGGCTGGTGTAGCCGGAGCCAGGATCGGCAGCGGCGAGTCACCATTGCGCCCGAACATGGCCTGCAACAGGTCGCCCTGCTCTGGCTTGGTCGGCATGCCGGTGCTGGGGCCACCGCGTTGAACATTAATGATAATCATGGGCAGTTCAAGTACCATTGCCAGATTCATCGCCTCACTCTTCAGGGCAATGCCGGGACCGCTGGTTGCGGTAACTGCAAAGGCCCCGCCGAAGGCTGCACCGATAATCGAACCCATCGCCGCGATTTCATCCTCGGCCTGAAATGTGCGTACATCAAACTGCTTGAGCGGGGCGAGATTGTGAAGAATATCCGAGGCCGGAGTAATGGGATAACCACCATAAAACAGCGGCTTGCCTGCTTTTTGCGCGGCAGTGACCAATCCGAGAGCGATGGCCTGATTGCCGCTGATATTGCGATAAGTACCCGGAGGCAACTTGGCGGGGCGGACACGATAACGTGTCTGGAAGATTTCGGCGGTTTCTGCATAGAAATAACCTGCTTCCAGAGCCTTCGTATTTGCCGCTGCAATGGTTGGGTTCTTACCAAATTTCTGTTGAATCCATGTCTTAGTGGTTTGCAGCGGGCGGTCATAAATCCAAAATGTCATCCCCAGCGCGAAGAAATTCTGACAGCGGTCGATGTCTTTGGATGTCATCTCGCTTTCAAATTCCTCAAGGGCGCGACGATTGATACTCGTCAACGGCACACGATGGACCACATAACCCTTGAGCGACCCGTCTTCAAGAGGATTCTCGTCGTAGTGCGCTTTCTTGAGGTTACCTGTGGTAAAGGCGTCGGTGTTGGCAATAATCGTGCCGCCGATTTCAAGATCACCGAGATTTGCCGCCAGTGCTGCGGGGTTCATGGCAACCAGAACCTGCGGTGCGTCGCCGGGTGTGCGAATATGCTGGCTGGACAAATTGACCTGGAACCCGGAAACCCCGGCTAATGTCCCGGCAGGGGCGCGAATTTCGGCAGGGTAATCGGGCAGGGTGCTGATGTCGTTGCCGAATACTGCCGATGTATTGGCAAACTGCGTTCCGGTAAGCTGCATACCGTCACCGGAGTCACCCGCAAAGCGAATAACAACATTTTCTACTTCTTCAAACGTTTTGACGTCATTGTGTTCAATCATGGACGATTACTCCTCAAATCAACCACCAGCGCGGTCGTCGGCATAATTATCCGGGTCGGGCGGCAGATTGTATACAATTTCGGGTATGTGGTCTGTGAGGAACCGCAACACTGCAAAGTGGGTCACGTTACCAATGATCGTTGTCCCGTCAACTACTGGAATGTTGCGATAGCCACCGTCTTTCATCATCGCCATTGCGTCATGTGCGGTATGTTCTGGCGCAACGGTATGGGGGTTGGGGGTCATCACTTCTGTCACAGGTCTGTCCCAAATATCTTTGTTAGTAACCACTTTCTTGAGAACATCGCGATCAGTGAGGATACCCTTGATCTGGGTTTTTTCACCGACAATAAATGCACAGTTGTGGCGGGTTGCTCGCATACGGCTGACTGCTTCTCGTACGGTCGAATCGGCAGTAACGATACAAAAATCGGTCAGTTCTAGCTGTCCGATTGGCTCCGCGAGTAACCGTGCCTCAATATCTATTGATTTCGGCATGACTCGTTTCCTGTCAAACTATGGGTTCATTTGTACTCATTGTACAGATGATTCTGGTGAATTTCTAATGCAGGGCGAATGATGTGAGGATTTGCAGTATTTTGTGGAGATATATAACGTAGTCCCTGTAACCTGTTTTTATGTCTCAGGGACACAAACACCTACCATTCGCAGGGTTCAAAAAACTCAATTAGATTGCTTGCCACCCTGACCTTCGACAATCTGGTTGCGAAAGTGTGCTCCCGGTTGGTTCATATAAAGATGCAAGTTTCCCCGCGAAAGTGCGGCAAATTATGGTTGTACGTGACTAATCATCAGGGAGTGAAACCTGCATCAAGTCTTCGCCAAGCACAACGTCGCCCGAAAATGTACTTTTTATGTCACGAAGCATTGATTGCATCATAGCTTCGGATTTCTTTCGAAAATGCGTAAGTACAAGTTTTTTTACATTGGCCTCCGCCGCAAATTTAGCCAGTTGTCCGGACGATGCAATTACCTTGCTGGCTAAAAGCTGGAAGTCTGGTGTAGTGATTTCGTCTTCTGCCAGATAACAACACTGTACCAGAATATCGGCTCCCTGTGCCAGTTTTTCAAGGCCACTGCACGGAATCGTATCGCCGCTGATCGCAATAATGTTATCCCCGGCCTCTATTCGATAGCCGAGGCAGGGCCATTCAGCTTGAGGTAGCAGATCCTTACCATGATTAACGTACTGTGTAAGAACAGCATAATCACTGCCCTTTCTGACCACTCCCGGCTCAACGTCATGAACGGTGATGATTTCCCGGATGTCTGCACTAAAGTTGCCAATCTGCTCCTCCAGCATCTGCGTAAATAAAATCTCGCGCTGGTAGACATGGTTGAGGAGAGCCGCCACTATCGACTGTGTTCCGTTTGGACCATAGACATGGATTGGCGCAGTACGATTGCCGTGCCATGCCGCAATGAGAACATCGCCTAAATCGCCAATATGGTCCCAATGATGGTGCGTGATAAAAATCGCATCAATCTCGGCAGGCGTTAATCCCATACGCAGCAATTGTGTATTAACGCCGCGCCCGGTATCAAACAGCCAGTTTTCCTCACCGATTTGCAGCAGCACCGCTGGACCCTGACGGTCTATTTCGAGTACAGGCGTACCTGTTCCAAGCAGAGTAAGTTTCACCTCGAAACCCTTTTACGCGACTGAAATGGTGGCTCTTGTTCCGCCGGGGATTGGATCAATGGTCAGTGTGCCGCCAACAATTGCCAACATGGTTCCATGCAGCGCCAATCCGCCCCCCGCACCGCCGTGATGATACCCGTTTGTCTCATACCCCGGACCTACCCCATCATCCTCGACCGTAATTTGCACCCGATCACCGCCCTGCACGGCAACACATACATTCAGGGGACGGTTAGGGTCGTCACCACGCGCATGAACCGCCGCATTGCGCACCACTTCACGAAGCGCCGCTCCAACAATATCGACGGTCACATTTTCTAGCGCGGGGAGATGAGGTTCGATATTCCAATCCAGTGAGGTGAATTTTCCTTCAAATTCCTCTACGATACTGTCTTGCAGTTCACACGCCCAATTCTCACCGCCGCCGGGTGTAAGCGGGATGCTCGCCGGAGCATGAATGAGATTGGAAATCTGACTGTGAACTTGTGTCATGGTTTTAATTAAATTGTGGCGTGCATTATCTTCAAGCGCACTGGCCTGCAAGACCGCCATATGCAGCGTTGGCAGAATCTCGTCATGCAAAATGCGGCGTGTTTGCATATCCATGACGCGCGTTTCGACACGTCGCTGGCGTTGGAGTTCCAGCAAGCGGCGGGCCATCTCCTCTCCGGCCAGCATATCAATGATGCGTTCAGCGGTTGCCCGTGCGATTTCAATGTCCTCCTGCGCATATAACCCGCCATCGGTGCGTTCGCCGATTAACAATGCCCCGATGAGACCGCGTTCAGCATACAGCGGAATCGCCCAGCGCAACGCTTCAAAGTCGTCTGGACTAAGTGAAATCACGGGGTCATTACTTAAGCTGTGCACATCAAACGTTACTATAAAAGAATCGGGGTAAGATAACGGCTGCCCAGCCAGCGGAGCCAGCACACCTGTCGGCATCAAATAAGCTTTTGTTGTGTTTAACATCTCCTCGCACACCACATGAAATAAATCGTGTGCCCGTGAATGGGTATCCGAGGAATCACTGAGCAGCGTACCTGTCATGCGCTGGCTTTGTACAAAGGGGCGCAGTTGAGCAATGAGTTGGTCCCGGTAAATAAATGAACGCCAGCCGGTCAGGACAAAAAAGGTCATCATCACAAAAACCAGAAAAATCAGGCTAACCAAATAAGCATCCGCCTGCATTAAATTCCATGAGGCCAGCAGCGAAATCCCGGCACTTAACCAGATAGCTCGTCGCCAGTGACGTGCAAATCCCTGACGCGGCAGTGTCTTACCTGTGAACACTTCATAGCTAACCACCGCCCTGCCAAGCATAATCGTGCCCGCCGCGATGATACTGCTCAGCAAAAGATCAAAAACTACCACTGACCCGATGAGAAAATACCCATAGTTGTCCGTTGGATTCTGGGCTGGCAGGTAGCTGTAATCATAAGTGCGCGTATAATCTGCAAAAGAGTTCCAGACAACCCAGCCGATAAAGAGCATAACAAGAAACGATACCGCCGCCAGCGCCAGCGACACGCCAATCAACCACGGTCGTGAGCGCCGACGCGCCTGATCGCCCATCATACGCTGGGAGGGTTCCGGGCGCAGCAGCGCATCAACCGGCAGGAGAATTGCAATCATTGCATAGGGCGGATACAGCGCAAACAGCATAGGAATTCCCATAAGGTTAATACTGTTGCTCAGGTCAAGACGTGCAATCTCTTCGTAGCTGGGGATGGCATCCGCAAAAAATAGCAACAAAATCAGCATAACCATCCATCCCCGCATGAGGTTAAAGGGGACGCGATGGCGTCGGAGAAGACGGCTGTCGGCTTCATCCCAGTAGCCCGCATACCACAGATTCACCGCATACCACAAAAACGGAATGAAGATGACCGGAATCCATCCGCTCAGCCACCAGATATTGAGCTGCTGCGTACCGAAAAAGGTCAATTCATGGGCGATAATCACGGTATGGCTGACAAAAAAATACGTCGCGGCCAGTAATCCCGTTGTGATGAGATAGACGCCGCTGTTGCGCCGTTCTGCATTGAGTAGGATGGTTAAACCCAGCCAGAATAATTGCAGCGCGTTGAAAATGGAGACGGCCAGCACCATCCATACACTGAGATAAAAAACCCTATCCACCGTCCCATACTTCCCATTCATTTAGCTCATTGAGGGCATAAGGCAGTCCATCATCGTCCCACTGCAATAGGCGGCCCGACAGCAAAATGATGACGGCCCGCGTCCGGGCGACTTTCTCGTCCGTTGCGTTTTCTTTGAGGCCCCACGCTGCGTAAATCTGCCCATTGGTGCGGCTGATAGTGCGCTTGTCCCGAAAGCCAAGCCGCGCGGCAATCTGCTCGTTGGTCATGCCCTGCGCCAGCATATGGGCCACCACCTGCTCATTGGGTTCCAGCAAATCCAGCGGCGCATGAGCGTCACGATGACGTACTTCCTGTACTCGTGCTTCAATGTCCGGGTCCACAAAACTGCGCCCCGCAACGGCATCTTTCAGCAGCGGCAGGATTAACTCCGGCAGGAGATAATTTGATTTCCGCACATAAGCATAATGACTGAGAATCCCAGCATTTAAAAACGCCCGGTAATAGGCATCATCATCCTGAATTGAGTAAAACACCACCGGCATACGCGGAAACTCGCGGCGAATCTCAACCGCAGCTTCAATGCCGTTCATTTGCCCTTCCAATGCCACATCCATCAAAATGACGTTGATTTCGGGGCAATTCAACACCGTGTCAAGCACATCTTCACCGCGTGTGATAGAAGCGATAACATCCACATCACCGGACGCGACCAGCCCCTGTGCCATTGCTGCGGCAAGGCGTCTATTATCTTCAACCAGCAGTAACTTCAACATGTACAAAACTCCTGTCGCCAGCGTAGCAGAGGACCATTTCCTGCGCAAGCACTCAGGTGCTTCACATGGCGCACATAGGCGGTGGAATGTGCATCACTAAAGGCGGTACGCTGTGCGTATCACTGAGGCGCGGTCGCCGCAAAAAAGGAGCCGTTATGAGTACCGCATTTGAAATTCCGCTGGACGAAGGAACCGAAATCGACGCACCACTTTTGCAGCGTGTCGGCATGCTGATTGTGGGGGCCAGTCTGCTGCTCGGCCTCATCGCGAATATCCTGTTCTATCAAAATCCGTTCGGCATCAACATCACCATATTTTCAGCCGCCCTGCTGCTCATTGCATTTGGCCTGCTCGACAGCACAGAACGCCATATTGCATGGAAACATATGGCCTTCGGTGGCTTGACGATTCTGTTCAGCGGCTTTTTAGCCATTTATACCAATACCGACTTGATTCTCGCCAATCTCTTTCTGGCACTTGCCACCGCGTTCGTCGCCATTCGCTTCGCCACTATCCGTGAATTTCTTGGCGGAAGCTGGCGCTACGGGATTCTAGCCTTTGTTCAGGTCGCGGTTGCAGGCTGGATTGAAGCGCCGCTGGTTGTCCTGCCGCTCGCCAGAAGATTCGTTGGAAACTGGCAGCCGGGCGATATCCAGCGTTGGCAGGCTGTCGTACGTGGCTTGATGATCACGGCTCCCGTAGTCCTGGTGTTTGGTCTCTTGCTCGGCTCAGCAGACCTCGTGTTTGCTCGTGGATTTGGTGATGTGCTCGGCTGGATTGTGCCGGATAATGTATCATCGCTCGTTGAGCAAACGATCATTATTGGCATTTTTAGCTGGTTTGGCTTGATTGCCTACCGCTCGATGTTGTTTGGTCCATCACGCGGCGCTATCGACACCGCCGGGCAGCCCGCGATTATTGACGTTGACGCAGAACCCGGTCGTCCGCTGGGCATGATCGAATCCGGAATGTTGTTAGGCAGTATTGTCGCCCTGTTTACAATCTTTTGTCTCATTCAATTTCAGTATCTCTTCGGCGGCGAAGATAATATTTCCAGTCAGGGCTATACCTTTTCCCAATACGCCCGGCGTGGTTTCTTTGAAATTATTACCGTCTCGCTGCTCACCATGACCCTCATTCTCGTATTGAGAGCTATCACGCGCCGCGACACACCTCAAACAGAAAAGACCTTTGTCACGCTGTGTGCTGCCATGATTGGCTTGACCGGCGTACTGTTAATCGCTGCCTTCCGCCGTCTCGATTTATACATTGATGAATACGGCTTTACCCGCCTCCGCGTTGAAACTCAGGTATTCATTATCTGGCTCGGTATTTTATTCACGGTGCTGCTGACCGATCTTGTCCGCAAACAGAATCTCCTGCGGGTAGCCATCATCATCTGTGGGCTGGGCTTTATCCTGACGTTAAATCTCATGAATCTCGATGCCTTCATCGCCAGGCGTAATATCGCGCGGTTTGAAAGAAACGGCAAAATTGACATCAATTATCTGCTCAATGGTCTTTCGCTCGACGCCATTCCTCAAGTCGTTGTCCTGCTTGAGAACGATGAACTTGATGAGTACGACTCCGACTATTTACGGCGGTCACTGGGCAGCGAGTTATGGCAGCTCCGGCGCGATGCGGATGATCGACAGTGGTTCGGTTATCACGTGAGTTATGATCGTGCACTGGCGGCGCTAGAAGATCACGCTGGTGAACTGGAAGGCTATATCGAAGCGCCAAGCGATCTGTACTACAGCAATCCAGATGCCCCGTCTGCTACGCCATCCTACAGCCGATGACCATCAAAATTGTGAGGTCCTTCAGAGGACTACAGGTTATTTCCGAATCCGCACCACTGTCCCTTGATTGGCCTGCAAAATGGCATCGGGGGTTGTCTTGATGAGCGAGGTGGCTTTGCCGCCGCCCGTAACAACATACGGCTCATCCATGACGCGCGGATCTACTAGAAAAATGGCCTCAAAGCCCCACGACGGCGTACCGCCATATTCGTAGCCAGTTAATTCGACGATTTCGTCGGCATAGGCCAATCGGGGTAGTTCGACATCAAGGGCCTGCGCCACACGTTTGAGGCTGGCCCGATTCTCGCCTTTGACGATGCCTACGACCAGCCCGCGTTCGGTCATCATGCAGATATTCTTCACAAAGCGTTCAGGTGGTTCGCCAATGGCGGTGGCAGCCTCCCCAACAGAATGGGTAGACTTTTCGAAAGCATGATAGGATGCATTTGGATCAAATTGTTGGATGAGGTTTAGAAGTTCCATGATTAATGTTGGTATCGCCGGGTGGGGCCTTGCCGGTCGTTCATTCCATGCCCCGTTCCTTTCGGAACCATTTCACATTATAGCAGTCGTTTCAAGTCGCGATGTTGGGATTGCACAGCGGTTAGATAATTTTGAAGAGTTAATTACCCGTGATGACATTGAACTTATTGTTATCGCCACACCCCATTTTTTGCATACTGAACAGGCTATTGCCGCCATGCGGGCAGGCAAACATGTCGTGGTTGAAAAGCCGGTAGCCGCCTCCCCCGAAGAAGTGCTCAAACTCAAAGAAGTCTCCGCCGCGACCGAGATGCACTGCATTCCTTTTCAGAACCGGCGCTGGGATGGGGATTTTTTGACGGTCAAAAAATTAATCGAGCAGTATACACTGGGCCAGATTTACCATTTTGAAAGTCGCTGGAATTATTATCGCCCGACGATTCAAGATCGCTGGAAGTCAAAGGCCGAAAACATGGGCGGTGTATTTTATGATCTGGCTCCCCACCTGGTTGACCAGACATTGCAGTTATTCGGGATGCCCCAATCCGTTTATGCGCATATCGGCATTCGTCATCCCGACCGGGAAGCTACTGATTTCTTTCGTCTCCACCTGACCTACGACACTGGCATGACGGCCTTGCTCGAAGTGGATACCTTCAACGCGATAGAGTATCCTCGCTTTCACATTCGCGGGCGGTGGGGAACATTTGAGAAATATGGTGTCGATCCGCAGGAAGCCATGCTGCGCAATGGCGCTAATCCAGCCCATATTGAAGATTGGGGTGTCGAAGATGAATCACTCTGGGGCCAGATTGTAGGCAATACAGCGAATGATGAAAAGCGCATCCGATCAATACACACCGAACCCGGCGACTACGGGTGTTTTTACCGGGAAGTTTACAAAACCCTCACTGAGGGTAGCCCGCCTCCTGTGACGCTGGATGAAGTTTATAAGCAGTTGATCCTGATGGATGCCGCTCAGCAATCCTCTCAAACCGCCAGTATTGTCTATTTGGAGGAAGTTGTATGAAATCTCACCCATTACCCGAATAACTGCGGTATCCCCAGCAGCCGTGCGACATTAAAAATGTGGATGTCCCACGACACCCCGGCGGCAAGCTGCGTTCCATCGGGGCTAAAGGCGACGCCCGGTGCAGTCTCTGGCAGGGTGGCAATTACAGTGCATATCTCCACGTCCCAGATACGGGCAGGCTCATAACGGTGTCCGGTGGCAAGATATTTGCCGTCGGGACTGAGGCTTGCTGAGGATGTAACATCGAATTCTCCCATGACAGGGCACACAAATCGGCTGCTTTCGATGTTATAAAGCTCAACATAGGTCCCTTCTGCATCGCGACCGATGACCCGCCATTCATCATTACTATCAAAATCAATATTCTGGCGCGGCAGGTTTTGCAAGACCAGTTCGCCATCCTCCCAGCGCAGGGCTGTATCCAGCGATATATCATGAATCGTTTCGAGTGGAATGCCGCGTTCGACATCCCAGATCGTGATTGATCCCATGTCCCAATCCAGCCCCGCCGCGATTTTTGTACCATCAGGACTCCAGACCAGACGAAAAGACCAGTGCTCACCTTCTAAAATCTGGCCGGGCCGTAGATGAGTATCCTCCAGCGGTGCGTGGGGCATCGCCGTCGGGTCAACTGCCGCCGGAAGCCAGCCTGCATAAACTCGGTCACCCTGCAAGATGCGCCCCACCGCATGATGCCCATTCCCATCTTCACGAGCGACGCTCAAAAAATATGGATTATAATTCCCTGCCAGAAAGGCATTCTCGTAAATTAGCACCCAGTCACCATTCCATTCAACCCGCCCGCCAGGAACGGTATGATAACTATTCGGGTGTGGTGGCAGGAGTGTCACATTTTCACTGGCTGGATTGAACAGGACCGCGCCCTGATTGACGTAACCAATCAACTCCCCGGATGGGGCGGCGGCGAAGGCAGGTTCCAGGCGATAGGGAATGGTTTCCGCAAGCGACCGGGTGTTCTGCGTATCAAAATCGTGGCGAAACAGGGCTTCTTCTACCAGCAGAAATGCACTGTCACCATCAATCCATGTCAGGCTAAAGCCTACAAAAATGTGCTGGACACTGAGATCGAGCCGGGTTACCAGTCCATCAGTGAACTGAAAAACCAGTTCATCCAGCACCATAACCAGATGTTGACTATCTGGCGACCAGTCAAAGTAACGGGCCACAGGACGGAAAGCCGGGTCGAAACGAACAATCTGTAGAATAGTATCGGTTGCTACATACCAGATGTTTTCGCCGCTCAATACGCCCTCATCACCATTCCAGATCATGCGATACTCACCCGCATAATCATCATCCCATGCTATTTGATGCGTAACCTGCTCAGAGGTCAGCACATTGACCAGTTCAAGGCCGCTGGAGGTGCGCTGGGCTACCCAACCTGTTACCGAGGTGAAGTAGCGGAAATTCTCATCCCGTATCAGGTTATCGGCGCGAATGCGGGCGTGAAATTGCCCTTCACGAAAGACGTAAATGACTGGCTGCTGCACATCTTCAACGGTTTCAAGTCCCTCTACAATAACATCCTCACCAATCCACTGCACCTGATATTGAGCGGGCTGAAAAGTGGGAGAAGTATATTCAAACTCGTGCAGCGTCTGCCGTTCATCGTTTTCAACATCAATTACATCAAAAGCGACCGTGAGGATGCCGTCAAGATATTTCTGACTGATCGCAAAAAGCTGCTGTCCGTCTGGTGACCACTGGATCGTCGGCGTGTTTAACTCGTCCACGTTGCTCAGTGTCGTCTCGCCATCTACGCTGATGACATGCGCCTTACGCCCTGATTGCGTCTCTACCAGAAAGGCCAACCACCTGCCATCGGGCGACCATCCCGGGCTGCTGATCACCACCGCACCCTCTTCATCATCTAGCACGCCTTCGCCCAGAATACGTCGATCCGCGCCGTCGGCTCGTTCAACGATAAAGGCCCGCCGGGCACTGTCGAAATAGTACAGGTAGGGAATATCTTCGGCATCCTGAGCATGTCCGGGCAAAGGCAGCATGACTGTCAGCAAAAATATCAGCAGCGTGAGGATTTTCATGGCGTGTCCATCAGTCAGTTTCAATATAGTTTAACTATAACCCACTTACATTAAATCCTCCTCAACGTTGTCCCGACCATTCAAGGTTGGGTAAAGTGTGGCGATGGTATTTCGCTATCACCAATGAGAAGGCATATGTTTATAAATACAGTAAAGGAAAAACTTAAGGCGGGTGAGGTGGCGTATGGTTGCTTTACGCCGTTCTTGAATGCGGATTTGGTTGAGTTTGTCGCCATGCAGGGCTTTGATTATCTCGTATTTGAAGGCGAACATGGCACATTGAGTCCAGCCCAATGCACCCATCTGGTGCGGGCGGCGAGTCTGCGCGGCACGACGCCGATTGCCCGTGTACCCACCAACCAGCCTCACATTATTTTGCAGTATCTGGATACGGGCGTACACGGGATACATGTGCCGCAAGTCAACTCCGGGGCGGAAGCCGAACAGGTCATCCAATCTGCCAAGTATCGTCCGCGCGGTAATCGAGGGCTGGCAGGAACTCGTGCCGCTGATTATGGCATGACCATGACACTGCATGATTACACCCAACAGGCCAACGAGGAAACTTTAACCATCGTCCATGTCGAGACGGTCGATGCAGTGCAGCGCATCCATGAGTTCATTGCAATTGATGACCTAGATGTGATTTTTATTGGTCCAACTGACCTCTCGCAGTCACTCGGTTACACCGGACAGCGTAATCATCCTGAAGTGTTGAACGCCATTGATGAAGTGATTGAGGCCGTGCTGCCCTCCGATAAGGCACTTGGTATTTACGTTGGCAGTCGAGAAGAGGCTAATAACTGGCGTGAGCGCGGCATCCAGTATATTTCCTGCGGACTGAGCACGATTATCAAATCAGGCGTGGCGTCATATCTGGGCTAGCAGTGTATATCGCACCGTCGGGATGAAAGCAAACAGCCCTGTTACGACAAAAATCAAATAAGCAGGATGCCAATCGTAGTCAATCTCTGGTGACCACGTTGGATAGCCGTCCCAGCGGTCAAAACTCGTTAATCGTAGTAAATCCGTCCCATCCACCCGGATCTTGTAGATTTCCCAATTACCGTCGCGCCGCGAGGTAAACGCTATCCACTGTCCATCAGGACTCCAGGCGGGCTGCTGGTCAGTAGAATTAGAGTTCACGATTTTTAACCACACCGAAGGATAGTCTGGCGACAGGCGGTAAATCCCGATTGAGCCTTCATGGTCTGAAACGAAGGCAATCCATTCTCCATCGGGACTCCACGTTGGCTGCTGGTGGTAAATAGCATCCGGGGTCAGTGTTTCATACAACGCACCGCCGTCGACATCAGTTTTACAGATGGCCGTCCGGCTTGTCCCGATAGAACAGCCAAACGTCAGCCATTGGTCATGCCACGACAGACGGGCAATACGAACACCCGATTCAGCAACCGTCTGAGCGGCATGGGCGGACACCTGCAAGCGTACAATCTCCCATGTGGAGAGCGATGTATTGGCGACATAGGCGAGTTCGCGGCTATCCGGTGACCAGATGGGATGGGCATCAATCGCCATGTCATACGTCAGGCGCTGGCGCTGTGAACCGTCGGGGCGCATGATATAGACTTCGCGGTTCAGATTCGTGCCTTCTACAAAAGCAATCCACTCACCATCAGGACTCCAGGCAGGCATCTGCTCAAAAACAGTTGTATCGGTAATGCGCTGCACACTTGAGCCATCTGGCAGCATCCGGTACAGGTCGTAATTGTTATCACGCAGCGACTCAAAGGCAATCCAGTAGGCGGTGGATGGCTCACGGCGCAATAGAAAGAGGCTGCCCATCATAATGATTAATAGGCAGCTAAATAAAACGGCGGTATGCCGCATATAATCCTCCACCAATAACAACCATTAAAAGCAGTATAAGTGGGTTCCAGTGAAGATTGACGGGGGCAATCCACTGGGCATTTTGCACCCTATTGAACGGTGTCGAGATTTCCTCAACGGTTGATCCATCCATGCTGATCCGTAACAACTTGACTGGACCATTGGCGGCGAAAGATGACCTTACCTCAGCCAGTATCCAATGCTCGTCCGGGGAGACATCCGTCGCGTAGATATTCAAGTCGCCATCAGTCAGCAGTGTAAGCCGGGACCCATCCGGTCGCACTTTATAGATTGACTCCAGCGTTCGCGGTGCGGTAGCCGATCTTGCTGAAAACACCAGCCACTCACTGGTCCAGAAAATGGTATTGTCAACATTCAGGCCAACCGTAATCAGACGCAATGCCCGTCCATCATGGTACACAGCGTGCAAGTTGTTGTCAGTTAAAAAAACAGGTTGGTTAACACCATCTGGTTGAAAGGCAAAGGTGGCTGCGAAGGCTAACCACTCGCCATCCGGTGATAGAGCAGGTGAAACATTCGAATTTGCCTGAACAATGACTACTGGAGTGGTCTCTCGCGAGTCAGTATCGACCACCGTTAATCGCCAGCCCTGGCTCGCGGATGTCTGGACCGCCAGGCGATTGCCTGACCAGACGGGTTGAAGGAGTGACGTGCGCTCATCAATCATGCTTTCTCGTTGGCCTGTTTCGATGTGAAGCGACATCAACGTAGGAACGTCTTTCTCAAAACCTATATAGGCCAGCCGTGACCCATCAGGCGACCAGATAGGCCAGCGGGGACGGATGTCCTCAACGAGCAATGTCCTGCTTGATCCATCTATGTTTAGCTGATTGACATTGTAAAACTCTCCGTCTCGCTCGACAGTTGCAATTGAGTGACCGTCAGGCGACACCACAAACTCTTCGACCTCGTGTGCTGTTATTTGTCGCAATGCCTCTCCATTTGCGGTCATGCGATACAATGAATCGTTACCGAGGAAGACGATTAGATTGTCAACAGGTGTCTCCTGTCGCACGAGAAACAATCCACCTACGAAGAGTATCAGTGAACTACCAAACAATACAGCGGTGCGCCACACACACGCCTCCCGTTATAAAACCCGTTAAAAGGATTATAACAGGATTCTAGTTCAGGTCGACCGGAGCGGCCCACTGTGCATTGCACACCTGCTGCTGCCGTAGATACATCAGACTGCCGGTAACGAGAAAAGTCCTGTTAAAAAGAGGCTCAGCGCATAACGGATTTATCTCCTCCTGAATATGAGACCTGCCCCACCAAGTCCAACGGCTCCCATCGCTAAGGCCCACGGATGCCACGCCTCATCAATGTGAGGCATCCAGAATGGGCCGTAGACGAGATCAAAATCAGGCGTTAACAGCGTTGTCGTCTGCCCGCATATCCGCAGCAGATAAATATCATAATTCACGTTGCCATGAGTAATTTCTTCAGCAATGAGACACTCGTCATCCCACAATCGCGCGTAAATATTTCCATTCGAGCGAAAGGTTAGCTGTTGGCCCTTACTGGTATCGAGGTTGAATTCCCAGAGGTTGCCGTCTCGAAAATCGGAAAAGTAGACCTTACTTCCATCCTGACCCCAGAACGGTGACAGGCTGAAAAACGGTACCTGTGTGATTTCCGCACCTGTTTCAACATTGACGATGGTAACAAATTTTTGTGACCCGGACTGCTCCACGTAGGCTAAGCGTGTGCCGTCCGACGAGAGGGCAGGTTGACCTGCGCTACGAATGACGATTTCCGTTTCGCTTGTGTTGATGTTACTGCGTAGAATGGTCGACTCGCGGTCAATGGGTGCCGCATAATAGAGCCACGTGGAGTCGGGTGACCAGACAGGGGCAGTTGTTGAGACTTGCATCGTGGAGATTTGAGTGTATTCGCGGCTATCGACATTCAGAACAGATAGGGCTACTTCAGTCCCATATGCCCAGATGATTGCAATCCACTGATTGTCGGGACTCCAGCGCATAACAATGGGCTGCTTGACACCATCGGAAAGTATCTGCTGGTTCCTGAGATCATCGACCGGGGCTTTCATCAGCGACAGCCCTCTGTCCGTTTGTTGTGAAAATGCCAGCCATCGTCCATCCGGTGACATTGCCGGACGGTCAATTGTAAGATCAGAAACTGGCACGGTACGCTGGTGCACGGCATGAAGACGGTACAGTTGCGCGTTCGACCCGGGCACAACCGTGAAGGCGAGCCACTTTGTCGAGGTTGGCGATTGGCGCTGGAAGGCAACCACAAGCACCAGACTTGTCAGCACGATGGCCGCGATCCTAATGATATGCCGGAGCACGACGGTGTCGCCTCCTCCAGCCCCAGCCAACAACGGCCAGCATCATTCCCGCCGCCATCAGCAGGAAAGGCTCCCATGATGACTCTTTGGGTCGAACCACCACCGGCAGTGATGTGAACGATAGATTCTCAGCCAGCGATTCCGTTTCATTACCACAATGCTGGTACAGCGTCTGTTCCAGATCAATGCTATGAATCAGCATACACTCGTCATTCCATGCCGATACAACTGGCTCCCCCAGCAATGTAACCTCGGCTTCAAGGTCGTCGCCGTTGGGGCGCATCCGGTAAATATCGCTGTTATTGCTTCCGGTGAATACTATCCACTGTCCGTCGGGACTCCAGACCGGGGACGCGCCTTGAATAGTACTGACAATACGCGAAAAATAGGCATCGACATCCATCACGGCAATTTGCTGGTAAAAGTTGCTGTAGGTTGCATAGGTTAATAATCGACCATCAGGGGAAAGTGATGGGGAGCGTGACTGACGGGCCAGCACCTGTGGCGGTTCACGGCCATCGGTCTGGACGCGCATAATAACCTCGGTGAATTCGACCCGCGCTTCGTAATAAATCCAGTGCAAATCGGGGGACCAGTGGGGGCGTGAGGAAAAAATGGTCTCATCCCACGACAGCCGCCGCAAATCTGTACCATCGGTGCGAACGATGAATAATCCCGCTATTCCCTGTTCGGTCCCGGTGAAGGCCAGCCATTCATCATCGGGAGACCACGCGGCCTGCCAGATGAAATCCAACCGTTCTACCTCTCGCTGGTTTTCGAGTACGTTATCGCTAATCATCAACGCCTTACTGCCGGTTTCGGTCGTTTGAGTGAAGGCAACCTGTTTGCCATCGTGTGAGGCAACCGGATATTCGACCTCCGTAGTTGATATACGAGACGGTTTATCGACGCCGGGTTTGATAAGATACATTTGCCGGTCAAGATTCACCATCACCCAGTTTTCGGCAGGTGGGGCCTGACGCGCCAGAAAGAAAACAAAAGTAAACGTAACTAACAATAAACTGTACAATCGTATCATCGTATCAACCGTCTCAACTACTATCTCTACGTTTTAGCATACTGCAATGTGCCGTGCGGCAGAACCTGCGACTTGTCGGCTATTTAGGATACACTAAATTGAGCCAGCAGGCTCAATGCCAAAAGTGTATAATTTTGCGAGTACAGGCTTAATTGGTCAACTGGAGGTTTCGTTGTCTCG
>JAKEEQ010000331.1 GCA_022616515.1 Chloroflexota bacterium
CGAGCAGGGATTTGGCGGCTTCGCACTCGTCGTCAGCGGTCCTGAGGATGTCACGCTAAGTGAAATTGCTGCCTATAATGGAGCTGTTCTGGAAACGCTTGAAGATTTGGATGGTCTGGTCAATGTGGACAGCAGTATCGGCAACTTTGCCGGAGCCGCTGAACAGTCACAGAATGGCAATGGCGAAACGACTTATATCCGCATTGATGGTGTGCCAGCCATCCAATACACAGGCGAACTTGAAACATCCGACACGATTGGTTTAACCAATACGGCATTAGTCGACGTACAGGAAGCCATTGACGACCTGAGCGACGCCAACCCTGACCTGAACCCGAACATTGTGGTCCAAAAGGGTTTTGAATCCGAGGAGCAGGAAGAGGGCCTCCTTCAGATTCTTATCTCAATAGGTCTGGCAGCATTGCTTGTGTATGGGATATTGGCTATTACCTTTAACCATCTCATCCACCCAATTACCATTATGGTCAGCCTGCTGCTGTCCATTGTGGGTGCCGCGGTGGCCCTGACCGTCACCGGGCGTGTACTGGGCCTGTCGTCCATGATTGGCCTGTTGATGCTGATTGGTATTGTGGTGACGAATGCGGTGGTGCTGCTGGACCGCGTCCAACAGAATCGACGCGAGAAAGACATGAACACCTACGACGCGCTGGTGGAAGCCGGGGCAGTTCGCTTGCGCCCGATCCTGATGACGGCGATCAGTACGATGATGGGCGTGCTGCCGCTGGCGTTGGGCTTCACCGAAGGCGCGATTATTGCGGCGGAACTGGGTACGGTGGTGTTTGGCGGACTGGTCAGCAGCACCTTCCTGACCCTGCTCGTGGTTCCAGTGGTGTACAGCCTGTTTGATTCGGCGCAACAATTCGTGTATGGGCTGATTGGGCGCGGTAAGGCGAAACAAACGGCTGCGTGATCTGAACAAGCATGGTTAGCCGCGTTGGTCGGACAAATAAAGGACGTGCCGTTGCACGTCCCTACAAAAATCGTGGGATGGCGTAGGGACGCCCAACGGGGCGTCCTGCGGTGGGAAATGCACCGGGCGTCGTTGCTATGTGAGTTCCCTGATCCAACAACGAGCAAAAAGAGTCACACCGTTAGCCTCCGTAGGGGTCAGAAAAACTCAAACATAATGCATCACTGAATAGATTACACATCCCAGGAGGGTCGGTCGATCCTCCTTTTGTTGCAAGTCCGGGCGCGTATCGTCTATAGTTGACGGTATAGCGAAAGGACCACCATATGCTGCCCCTGAACGACATCAACCCGACCCGCCGCGCCCCGATTTTAACGTGGATACTGATTGCGATTAATGTGCTCGTCTTCTTGTGGGAAATCTCGATGCCGCAGGAAGAGTTACAGCGCGTATTTCTGGACTACGGCGTTGTGCCCAACAACGTTTCGGGTAATCCCATTTCACTGGAAAGCTTTCTGGATACCGTCCGCAGCATGTTTTTTCATGGCGGCTGGGCACATCTGGGTGGCAACATGCTCTATCTGTACCTGTTCGGCGATAACATCGAAGACCGCTTCGGCAGAGTGCTGTATCTCTTCCTGTACCTTGTCAGCGGTTTCGTGGCAACCGTCGCGCAAATTCTCATCGACCCCAATTCCCCGATTCCACTGGTGGGGGCCAGCGGTGCGATTGCCGGGGTGCTGGGCAGTTATCTGGTGTTGTTTCCCGGGGTGCGTGTGCAGGGGATTGTCCCACTGGGATTCTGGGCGTTCTTCACCCAGCTTCCAGCATGGATGGTGCTGATTTTCTGGTTCGTGATTCAGGTCTTCAGTGGATTGGCAGCACTGGGACCGTCTACGATGGCAACCGAGGGCGGGGTGGCGTTCTTCGCGCATATTGGCGGCTTCGTGGCAGGGATGTTGATCACAGCAGTATTCGCCGTCATTGTCCCGCAGCCGGAACGCCCACAGCGTTATGAGATGCTCTACGAACGCGCCAAACGTTACCGGTATTGATGCCTGTTTGTTATGCCACGAAAACCGGACCCATAAGCGTGAATGGTTTTTCAGAAGATGACTCGATCTATGACGTGATGATAACCCCCCTCTGTGTCTCCCCCGCAAACGGGGGAGATGGTAGGAGCGGCTTGAATAAAGCCTTTCATCGAACAGTGACTTTCGATGACTACTGTACTTTTGTCATGGGGACAGAAGTTCCCTCCCCGCAAACGAGGAGGGAAAGGGTGGGGTATGGTTTTGTCAACGTACGACGCGGTATACCGCGTCCCGCCAGTGGTTGGGGCCGGTTAATTTGGATTGACGAAACGGTTGATGACGGCAGCCAGCTCGTCACCAATCAGCGGCTTCACATAATACCCCTCAAAGCCAATAGCTTCGCACTGAACATATAACTCATGGTGGTCAACCGCGGTGGTGATCACCACCGGAATCCCTGCCGTAGCCGGATCGCCCTTTACCAGCGCCAGCAGTTCCACGCCGTCAATATCGGGTAAGCGCAAATCCAGCAGAATCAAATCCGGCATCTCATCCAGCACGGTCTCCATAAAATCGACGCCGTTGCGCCGCCAGATGATGTCGTGCGACAGATTTTCAAGCGTACGCCGCATGAGAAATGCCTGGTGTTCGTCGTCTTCGACGAGAAAGATCAAAGCCATACTCTGGGTTGTTCCTTGATTGTTAAACATATTTCAAGTATATATTTAAAATTAAGAAAACGTAAGATGTAAACGTTTAAATTAATTTATTTTTTATTGTTGTGAAGTATTCCCCAAGCCCCGGCCTAAAAGTGTGATTTTCCTAACTTTGTAATTGGGTGAAATCAGCCTGAACATGCTACACTATTATGCAGGTAGTGGTGACGTCTGCCAGCCCAAACCTTACCACCACCATTATGCATCCTAGCCACGAAAACTCATACAGGTCGAATAAATGATTGACATTGATCGTTTAGCCCTACTACGTAACGCCTTCCCCACTGTTTCTGAGCATGCCCTGCACGATCTGGCCGGGGTGGCACGTCTGCAAGAATATCCCGCCGATACCATCCTGTGTATTGAGGGCGAAATGGGTGACACATTTTACCTCATTGGTTCGGGTGAAATCGAAATTACCAAGCAGTTTACTGACAAAGAAGAGCGCATCATGCGCACCGGAAAAGCCGGAGACTATTTCGGCGAGATGGCGCTGATTGATGATTCGCCCCGAACGGCAACCATTCGCACCCTCAAGCCAACGGTTGTTCTGGAACTGGGACGCTATGATTTCCAGCAGGCGCTGAACCGGCACCCAGCCATTGCCATGACCCTGATTCGCACCTTCGTGGAGCGCATGCGGGCCAACGATACACGAGCCATTGATGAACTGCGCCAGCAAAAAGAGCAACTCGCGGTCGCCTATGACGAATTGCAGCGCCAGGAACGCCAGCGCGACACCTTCCTCAATACACTGTCACATGAACTGCGCACACCCCTGACCACCACCAGCGGCTACATCCAACTCCTCAAAGCTGGATTGCTGTCCGGCCAGACGCTTGTAAATGCGGTAGATAAAATTGACGAGTCGTTCAAGCGCGTCATCAGCCTCATCAACGACCTGTTGTTTGTTCAACAGCAGTTGACCGTCAATTTTGAGCCTATCCAGAGTGATTTGCTGGAAATTCTGGACATGGTCTATGCCGAAATGAAGCCGCTGGCGGATGAAGCTGGTATTGCGGTTAATATGCGGGCACTGACCCCGGTGCCGTTGATTTATAGCGACCCGGAGGGCCTCAAACGAGTGTTCCGCCATTTAATAGACAATGCCATTAAATTCAGTCCGGGTCGCTCAAAGGTGGATGTTGATGTGGGGGTAAAGGGCGGTAATTTAGTAGTGGATGTTAAAGATTATGGCGTCGGCATCACCGAAGAGTTCATGCCCCGTCTGTTCAAAATGTTTGAACGCGACGAAATCTCCGAAGGTCATCTCTTTGACGGCATGGGATTGGGCCTGCCTATTGCACTGCAAATCGTCGAAAAACATGGCGGCAAAATAGATGTAAAATCGCAACATGGCGAAGGGGCCACCTTCAGCGTTAAGCTGCCACTGGAAGATTAGAAACGGCGGTTCTCAGTTGAGGGCCGTTTGCTTTGTAAAATATTCGTGCTATAACCAAAACGTTTTGGCTCAAGCGTTTTTTCTCTAAGTTATTGCGATAGTCCCCGCTGGACAGGGAGCATACGTGAACACCTATACTATCTTACTGCGCCCGTTGCTGTTCAATCGTGCTGCATGGGTGCTCGGCATACTGGCCTTGATATTGCTTGGCGCAATTTTCCTTATTGGTGGCCGTTTGTCCGGTGAAGTTGCAAAAATAGAGGATAATCAGGCACTGGTTCAGCACAACATCGACATCTCGGAACGCCCCTTCACCAATGTCCAACGCGAAACACTTGGCTTACAGATTATGCTGGCCGATGAAGCGACCAGTAGCCAGCAAATCGAAATGCGACGGGTCCGGTTAGCGCGGTCTGTGGAGTCACTCCAGACACCCCGCATTCAGGCAAACCTCTCGCCAGCACTACAGCATGAAATAGACTTAATCGTGGAGCAGTGGGAGAACGGCATCAATCCCACCCTGCAAGACCTGTTCACCAATTCAGACGACGCCGCTTTGCGCGAGGATGCCATTGAGGAACTGGATACGTTTGAGATTTTCGTGAATCGCGCCAGCACCAATAACGAAATTGCCAGTAAACAGGCGGCGGGCGAGTTGAACGAGAGCAATCTGGCACTGTTCAACAGCATGCAGGGCCTGCTGCGCTGGATGGCGGCTGTCGGAACCGCCTTTGTGATTTTCGTCGTGCTCGGCGCGATCAATATATCGAGATTTCTTCACCAGCGGGAAAAGGCTCGTCAGGAACTCGAACAGTTAAATGTCGAGCTGGAAAGCCGTGTCTCGGCGCGGACCCGTGATCTGCGGGTGGCGGCGGATGTTTCACGCCAGATTACCCATATTCTCGACCAGAAAGTACTGCTGAACTCCATCACTACCATCACCCGCGATAACTTTGACCTGTATGGGGCGTTTGTGTTTCTCTATGATGAGACCTCGCGCACACTGTTACTGGGCAGTTATCAGGGCGCGGCTGATGCCAAAGTGAATACACGGGAGATGATCAGGCTGGACGCGAATCCGAGTATCATGGCACGGGCCGCCCGCGAACGCAAAATGATCGTTGTGGGAGATGTAATGGCATCGGCGGACTACCTGCCCAATGATGGCCTGCCCGAAACCCGCGCCGAGATGGCGATTCCGATGCTGCTGGGTGATACGCTGGTTGGGGTTTTTGATCTGCAATCCAAGCAGCCGAACCGCTTCTCGGAGGATGACGAGAAAGTCTTCCAGCAGCTTGCCGACCAGATCACAGTTGCTATTCGCAATGCCGAATTGTATACCACTGAGGTTGTGGCCCGTGAGGCAGCCGAGCAGGCCAATCAGGTAAAGTCACAATTTCTGGCGAACATGTCCCACGAGCTGCGCACACCACTCAATGCTATCCTCAACTTCACCGGCTTTGTGGCCGATGGCGATCTGGGCGAAGTGAACCAGAAACAGGCTGATGTCTTGAACAAGGCGCTGCGGAGCGGCGAACATTTGCTCCATCTCATCAACGATGTGTTAGACCTTACCAAAATCGAAGTGGGCATGATGCATCTGTTTGTGCAGGACGTGAATTTAAATGAAATGCTCAACAACGTGGTGGCAGTCGGTCAGGGATTGTTGAGCGATCAGAATCCCAATATCACCTTGCACACCAACATAGAGCCGGACCTGCCTATTATTCAGGGAGACCGGCGGCGGCTGCGCCAGATATTTTTGAATCTCATCGCAAATGCCGTAAAATTCACCCCGAATGGCATGATTACGCTAACTGCCAGACGTGACGGTGATGTCATCCGCATTAGTGTGACCGATACAGGTATCGGCATTGCGCCGGAAGATCGGGACAAGGTGTTCGAGACATTCAGGCAGGCTTCACATGATTTAGATGTAGGAGGCAGCGGGCTGGGGATGCCCATCAGCAAGCATTTCGCCGAGGCCCATAACGGCTCCATCTGGTTCGAGAGCGAACCCGGTGTGAAAACGACATTTTTCGTTGAACTGCCGGTTGACACCAATCTGGCCGTCAAGAGCGCGAGGTAACGCATGGTGACTCCTCGATTTTTGTATGTCGAAAACGACGCCATGAGTCGCGAGGTGATGGAGTTGTTGATCACGGTCACTCTGGGTTATCCTGAGCTAACCATGTGGGATACCAGTGATAACTTTGAAGAACGACTTGCTGCGCTCAGCAATTTACCGGATGTGATCTTTCTCGATATATATATGGAGCCGCTGAATGGCTATGCCATGCTGGACATGCTGCGCCAATCCAGCAAATTTCATAAGTGTAAAATCATCGCCGTGACATCAAGCGTGATGGTTACCGACGTGGCGAATCTTCAAAAGGCGGGCTTTGATGGACTCATCGGCAAGCCGATCAAAAAGCACCTGTTTCCTGAACTGCTGGATGCCATTCTGGGCGGGCAATCGGTGTGGTTTGTGCCGTGAGGGAGCGTTACAAATAACGGTGTAGTATCATCGTAGGGATGGGATAATGTGTTTTTACAAAATAGTGCGGGTTATGGAAAAACCGGGGTCGGGTATACCGCGTCCCGTGTTAACAAACCCATAACCCATGTTCAAAGGTTAAACCGCATCATCCCGTCCGTTTTTCTACATCAGTCACGGCTATTTTAAGCCCAACATAATGATGATTCTCGTTCAGTCATGCGGTGCAACACATATTTTTACGGAAGTGGTAAGGCTTTGACTGATGGGACGAAAATTATCCCCTCTGTCGCTGGCGCGACATCTCCCCATTTATGGGGAGAATGGGAAGGGAATGCGAGTCGCCACCTTCAATGTTTCCCCAATCGTGGGGGAAATGTCCGAAGGACAAAGGGGGAAGCAGTGACTCCGGAAGGCAAATGGCTTTATTTAAGGGGTGGCGACCATCTCCCCCGTTTGCGGTTGGTAGGAGGACATTTTTCTAAAATGGGGCGAGTCGTAATGCTGGAAGGCGGACACTGCCGTGTCCCTACGCAGCCGTTCGGTTAAAGGCGACTCGCTGTGATACAGATGGGAGCGTAGGGATGCCCAACGGGGCGTCCGCCAGCCAACGCACCCGAAATCGTTAACAAATACGGACTCGGTAAGCATTGATGACTTATCAAATCCAACGACAAGAAAAAAGTGTCCCTCCGCCAACCGTTTGCGGGGGAGACGCAGAGGGGGTATCTGTTGTGCCTGTGCCATCAGTCAATATTTCACCACTACCATTTTTGCGAATCGCTAACCATAGGAGCAGGAATGCGTCTCGAATATAAAAATGTGTTTGTTATTGAAGACGATGCGGAAAATCTGGCGGTGATTTTTACCATTTTGCGGCGCGAAGGGGCAAATGTCCATTTTGACCGCTGGGGCATGGAGACGCTCGACCGTATTAAACAGCACGGCAGTATCGACATTATCCTCTGCGATTTGATGCTGCTCGGTGAAGCCAGCGGCTATGATGTGCTCAAGTTGGTACGGGCCGATACCGATGTTAAAGATGTCCCGGTCGTTGCGGTGACCGCGTCTGACCCCGATGTCGAAATGGAAAAGGTGCGTGAGGCAGGTTTTAACGGTTTCATCAGTAAGCCGCTCAATCGGCGGGCCTTTGGCGGTCAGATTGTCGCTATCCTCAAAGGTGCTGAGGTCTGGAACGAGGACGTAACGGATTAACCCCATGGACGTTCATGCCCTGATTATTGACGATGATGACGCAAGTGTGGATGTGTTGCAGAGTCTGCTGTCGAAAATCGGCGTGAAATCCACAACCATCAGGCCACTTTCACGTAATATTCTTGCAGAACTCAGGGATGCGCCGCCGGTGGACATCGTCTTCCTTGATCTGCAAATGCCGGTGATGAATGGCTATGAAGTGCTGGACAAACTCCAATCATCTCCCGATTTTGAGGAAGTGCCAGTTGTGGCCCACAGCGTTCACACCAGTCACCTCAACGAAGCCTATGACGCCGGATTCCACAGTTTTATCGGAAAACCCCTCAACCGCCACACGTTTGAGGAAAATTTGCAGCGAATTTTGAATGGTGAACACATCTGGGAGGTTAATTAAATGCCCCTCAATCTTTTAGCGCCGGAGCAGGTTGCTGGCTATCGTGAGACAATAATCGAGAGTCTGGCCGATCAACTTGTCCGGAGTGGACAGGTTCCGCCCGAACAAAGCCGGGACGCGGCGTCGCAGCGATTTGATCATCGGCTGTCTTTGCCGGGCAATTACTTCTTTACAACACGCGAAGACATCGTGTGGTTGTTCGTTGAGCAACCGGGCCAACTCTCGCTGATGCTGCCGCCGGAGGCAGCGTTGAACGATACCCTGCTGCAAGAGATAGAAACGTGGGCTGCCGACAATGATTTTCAGGCGCTGCGAACAACAACGGCACATTCTCAACGGTTTGAGCAAAACGGCTATATCGTCACAAATGTCCTGATGGAAAAGCATCTCAAAATCTCCCCGCAGAGTTCCCTGACGCTCCAATCCATGACGCCGGAACATTTTGATACATATCTGGAGGCGCTGATTGTGGATTACGGGCAGGAAAAGCTTAAAGCGGGTAACTTCAGTGAGGAGACGTGGCTGGAAGAGTCACGAGCGGAAGTAATGCAATTGGTCCCGCAGAAGTTGGAAACGCCGGGGCATTTTGTTTTTACGCTGCACAACCCGGATGGTGAAGTGGTCGGGCACTTATGGATTTCGCGGCGGCCTATGGGTGATGATGAGGGCTTCTGGATTTATGACATTGAAGTGAAGGAAGCGCATCGCCGCAAAGGTTATGGGACACAGGCACTACTCGCGCTGGAGGCGTTCACAAAAAGTGAAGGGCTGGATCGCATCGGGCTGCATGTATTCGGTCACAATTCCGGTGCGCGGACACTCTATGAGAAGATGGGTTATGACACCAAACTGCTGGTCATGAAAAAGACGTTGACCGAAGTGCTCAGTTAAGCTGCAACAGCAGGCAGTGTCAATGTGACGGTCGTGCCATCGTGCGGGGCGCTGTCAATGTCAACCTGACCACCATGCCGTTCGACGATGGCCTTGACAAGCGCTAATCCGAGGCCGCTGCCCTGCACATGCCGCACATCTGTCCCACGATAGAGTTCTTCCCATACATGTGACAGTTCTGCCTGTGGAATGCCCGCGCCGTTGTCTTTTACGTTGATTTCCACCGATTGATATTCATTCCACGCGGTGACTTCAATCCCGTTGTCGGAATACTTCAGGGCGTTATCCAGCAGGTTATAAATCGCCAGCAGCAGCAGATATTTGTCGCCCTTAATGTGCATGGTGGCGTGGTTGCGAATGGAGATCTTACGCTGTGGCTGATGTTCATGGGCCAGCGCAACCGCCTCGTGCAGCAGCGCATCAACATTCACGGGTATTTGCTCAATCGATACCGTGCTGAATTCGGCCAGTTTGCGCAGATTCTGTAATAAAGCACCAATACGCAAGGTCTGTTCACGGATGCTATTAATGGCGGCCTCATATCCCTGATCGTCATCCACGTTAATCAGGGCAAAGCGCATCGCTGTCAGTGGATTTTTCAGCTCGTGATCGAACCGCTCCAGAAATTGTTTCATCTCAAGGACATGCTGGGCACGAATAGCCTCAATCTGGACTTTATGGCGCTCGGTGAGGTGTCTATAACCAAACACCATGATGATAAGCAGCAGGAAAATGATAATCAGGGGGACAATGGTCATGCGAGTATTTCAACTGCTCCCACAAAACGATAGCCCTCGCCGGGGATCGTTTCGATATACATGTGTCTGTCCGGCGTATCGCCGAGGGCCTTGCGCAGTTCGGCAACCCGCGTATCTACGGTACGCGCCCCCACCGGATCAGCCCAACCCCAGATCGATTCCAGCAGGCGTTCGCGGGTAATGAGTTCTTCGGGATGTGTCATCAGGAAATCCAGCAGCGCCACTGCTTTCGGGGTCAGTGGTAATTCACGGTCCTGTTTTAACACCCGCCGGGCAGCGCGTTCCAATATTATATCTCGGCTGGCGAGTTTCTGGGCGGAGGACAGCGGCGGCTTATTAGGCATTGCCCGTCGCAAAACCGAGCGAATGCGGGCCACCAGTTCCTGCGGGTCAAACGGCTTATTAAGATAATCGTCAGCCCCTTCTTCGAGGGCCATTGCGCGTTCGGCAGCATCGCCAACCCGCGTCAGCAGGATAATGGGCGTCCAATTGCCCGCCTGACGCAAACGTCGCAGCACTTCGCGCCCATTCAGGTGGGGCATGATGACGTCCAGCAAGATCAAATCAGGAGCGAAGCTACCGACCAGATGCAGACCTTCCTGTCCGTTGGTGGCAACCATTACCTCAAATCCGGCACGTTCCAGAAATGGGGCCATGTTGTTGGTGATACCTGTGTCGTCATCGACAATCAGGATTTTCTTGGTCATGCAGCCTCCTTATGCCAATTGTAACAAAAAACTCGCCATTGCTGACGAGTCTTTTGCCTTACCACCAGCAGAATTTACTTCTTGCCTGATTTCTTGGTGGCTGCGGTTTTGGGTGTGCTCGCCTGAGTATTGGTGGTCTTGGCTGGTTTTTTGGCTGCGGGTTTTTTGGCCCCTGGTTTCTTATCTGGCATGAGATTATTACCTTTCTTATCTAACCATTTGTACGCTCATGATTCTAGCCTTGTTCGGTGTTTCTGTGTGTTACAATTCTGACACAATTGGTGACAGCGTTGACGCAGTCTTACGACGTTAAATTTATGTTTTTGTGATATAGGCATAAGGAATTTCTATACACTTGTTCGCTGGCGGGAAGACACAGTTTGCTCGTTTACACACCGTTTGTGTACTTTAACTTGCAAACGCCTGAAGTGTTATCCGCCGTAGCGATAGCCTCACAAAACACGTTACCAGTTTTACCTTTGCGGTGACAGTATGCCGCTGGTAGGCACGTCTGAAGGAATATGTGCGACCCTACTTAGCGTAGCGCAGCGGCGAACGCAGGGTTGGGCTGAGCAGCAGCGATTCGGGCGCTTTGCCGAGCAACCCACTGGTGATGTCGTTAATCTGTCGCGCCACCATGTCATGTTTTTCCCGGCAGGCAGCCTCGCTCTCGTGCGCCGTGATAACAACCAGTTCGTTTTCGTTCTGGATGACGGGCAGTCGCGTAAATTCATTTTCCGCCAGCTCAGCCACGAAGTAACCGCGTAGTTGAATCGATGCCGCCTGATAGGCAGGCATAATGCTGGTTTGAAAGCGGTCGATAAGATTTTCGCGCTGACCCGGCCCAGTCTCATAAAAATCGATGGCGATAATGCCAGTGTCATAGGAGATCGACCCGGCAGCTAAATCAGCGGCAATTGCGTCCGCCGTAAAGCCATGCGTCAAATCCGCGATGGGACTCAGCGGGCACAGCAGGCGCACATTATGCCATTCGAGCATCATGCCATTGGCAAGCGGACCATATTTCTCCCAGACGGGACCCCCATAGAAATTTTGCAGGCCCTCAAGGCGGGATTGCATATCGCGGAATCCGCGCAGCCACACAAAATGATCCGGTTCACCCAACACGCGAAATTGGCCGAGCACCTGCATTCCGACGGTCTCCTGTGTATCAATAAAATGCTCCTCGAAATAATCAATGAAGTGTTCCCGCACACCCGGCTTGAGAAGATAATTACGCAGTTCGATCACATTGATGTCCATGATGATTCTTTTCCTGAAAGTACCATACTGTCCGTGCAAGCAAACATTTTCGGCTGGTTTTTCGGCGGCGGACGCCCAACGGGGCGTCCCTACGAACGATCCCGATTCACCGTAGGGACACGGCACTGCCGTGTCCTTCTCTCAACCGCTGCTCAGTGCCAGCGCGACGGCAGCAATCCCCTATTGACGCAAAATTCCTCTCCTCAAGTTTGAGGGGCGGGAAACACCCCCTGTTTCCCACCCCGCGCATCCATTTGCGTCATGCAGCAGATTCTCTCTGTACGCGCTTTCCGGTCAGGGCAGGCACGCTCATGATAATGCCCGCCGCCGTCGCCACCACCATCACGAGCAGCGATCCCATCAAATCTGGCTTGACCGTCATCAGAAAGACAATCCCCAGCGCCATCGTGACTCGTGTCTGCAAAGCCAGCCACAGGAGCGGGTGGTGCAGCATCTGGTGGAGCGTCGGAGACAGTGACCCGCGTTCGGTTTCAAGGGTTCGTTTAATAGCCGCCATCCGCCGCGCCGTGATGCCCATTCCGAGGAACATCATCGGCACAAAAGCCCCCAGCGTTACAATAATCCATGCCACGCCGCCCCATACCGTTGCCATCATGTAGATACCGGCGACTAACAGCATCAGCATTGGCACCATTGAAGGGCGGGCCATTTCACCCGGCAGACGTATCCACTCCCGGACCTGTTCGACGGTCGTGGCGCGGCGCAGTTGGCGCAGACTGATCCACTCAAGGCCAAGTGCCGCGAAAAATCCCAGCGCACCGGCAATGTGCAAAAACAAGGCTATTGAATAATCGTTCATGTTGTTCTCCTCATCTCAGATTAGATTAGCTCCATCGTAAACGTTCACGCTGCGTCAACCTCAAGCCCTTCTCATCAAGCCCTTATGTTTGCTTCGTCAACGAGTGGGATGACATAGAGGTGCTGCGCTCGGACTTTATCGCAAATCCAGCCCACAGTAATAACGCCGCTATTCCGGCATGGAGCAAATGGTCTGCTATATTCACGTTATTAATGCCGACCGTGAGGCCGAGAACTGCCAGTACGGCATAAACAGACCCAAATATCCGCAGATACCACCGGGCATAATTCTCTACTCTTGAGGCAAAAAAGCCGACCATCCCCGATGCGAGATGAAAAACGTTATGGAACAGCCCGACCATAAAAAGGCCGAAAAGCATTTGCTGGTCGTCGGCAGTTGTGGTGCTCAAAGCAGGCACGAAGCCGAGCAGACCTATCAGCAGCAGGCTTATTCCTGTTACCATAGTAAACAGCTTTAACATCATTACTTCCTCCTATTGTGAATATGATGCGGCTAACCATGTACCTGCACGCCGCGCCGCTGTGAAACTTGCCCAGGCAGTCGCCGAAATCAGTTGGGTGTCGTTGGGATAATACGACCGAAAATCCTCAATGACACTGGAATCAACCTGATACGATGCCAGCGCCGTCAGGAGAGCCAATCGAGCGGCGGCTCGATGCGCTTCTTGCATTTCAGCAAGCGCCTCCTCAACCCAGCGGCGGCTCAGGCCCATTGGCTCACCGTTCCAGGCTTGAACATGGTCATAGACCAGATCGCGCACTGGTTCCGGCAAAACTGATTTACCCGCTTCCTCAACCACCTTCGCAAATCCGGCAAAAGCGGCCGCCACGATGGGGTTCGCGGCAGCCCACGCCAGGTCATCGGGTAAAGATGCCGCTGGAACATATTTCAAAGTGTCCCCCGGCTGGCTGGAACGGCGCAGCAGGACTTTTCCTGCCGTCGCACCAAAGACACGGCCAGTCAATCGCTTGAACATTGATGGGACTGGAACGAAGGTCTCTCCCAGAAATACATTGACCATGCGGTTGATATAATGGAAAGCGACCGCCGTGCCGACGATTTCCGGGGCATCGTCGGGAGAAAATGGTGCGTGTACCTGATTGGTGGTCGCTGTCTTGTTCGCCAGCACCCACTGAACGATGGCGTCAATTTGCGGGTCGCTGATGTTATCATAGTCACCCCGCAGAATCGCATCTGCCGCGTTATGGTCAGCGGTGGCATGCAGCATTGACGTGTGAACATCAACGCAGTACGGGCATTCATTGACCTTTGAAGTCGCCGCCGCTACTGCTTCCTTGAGTGCGCGATCCACTTGGCCTGCCTGCATCGTTTCTTGCAGGATACTCCACACCCCTGCCATGACTTCCGGTACAGGTGAATGCAACGTCAGAGGTGGCACAGGCAAAAAGTTGGCCTGCATCTGCCGGTAAAGTTCACGTGTCAGTGCGGTAGCATCGTTGAACCGCGTAGGTTTAACATATTGAACTGTCCTTGCCATCTGGTCTCGAATAGTCCCGTCAATCATAGTCATCCCCAATTATCTGTATATACAGGTTTTTCGGCAAAAAAACTTAGCGCTTGTTCGCCAGCGATACCAATTCCGCCCAATCAGCCAGCATTCCCCGCCAGCGTTCTTCGCCCAACTGGTCGATAATCCATGTCTGTGCGTCTTCCCACAGTGGAATCGCAGTCATCAGTGCCTGTCTTCCCGTTTCAGTGAGTGTTACCACCCGCATTCGGCGGTCTTCTTCACCAACGCTAACCTCCACCAGCCCATCGCGTTCGAGCGGTTTGAGATTGCGGGCCAATGTTGTCGGATCAAGACTCAGCGCTTCAGCCAGTGGCGTCAGGGCAATCGAGCCGTTAGCCGCAACCGCCCCCAACAGCCTGAACTGCGTCCCCAACAATCCGCTGGGTTCGAGGAATTCATCATACAACTGCGTGATGACCCGCGCTGTGTTACGCAGATTGGCGTTAGTACACAACGTAGCAATGCGATAATAAATATCCGGGTCGGGTTTCAGATTTTCGTCCGTCATAGATAGCAGTATATACAGGTAATTTATGTTTGTCAATGAGTCATACACAAAATGTTGATTGCATGGAAGAACACCTTTTTTCCCCTCCCTAACCCTCCCGTCCCCTCTGTCGCTAGCGCGACATCTCCCCATGAATGGGGAGAAATGGAGAGGGAACTCAGGATACTTGCCTCTTCCCCCTATTTATGGGAGAAATGCCCGAAGGACAAAGGGGAAGAATGCCATCACTGTCGCACCACACGGGGTTCATTCCACATTTCATATTTGGCGCGTGATATAATCCGAGCAGAGCAATAATGAGGATATACGGTGATTATTCTACAAGAGATGCTGGTTTCTCTCGACACATTTGAGGCATTTGTGCAGCACCTCGAAAATGCGGAGAAAATATTCGAGTATATTGCAGGAGCAATTGCTGAAAAATCGTCGAATCCCTATTCATCAAAGATCAGCCAGTGCATATCAGGCGAACTTTACATTTACCTCAAACAGCATGATCTTGGACATCTGACCGGGGAAGCAGGTGGGTATCAGGTGGGTGACGGTCGTTATGCACCGGATGTGGCGTTTATCTCGTACGAAAAGCAAGCTGAATTAGTCAAAGAAGGCTATAACCTGCATCCACCCGATCTGGCTGTGGAAGTCGTATCATCCGACAGCAGCCTTGAGAACAAACTATTGACCGTTAAACTCAGTGATTATCTGGCGGTTGGGACCCTTGTCTGGATCGTTCGCCCCGATGATAAATATGTGGAAGTTCATCGCGCCGGAAAGCCAGCAGAAATTAAGGTTGAGGGTGATACATTGAGTGGTGATAATGTCCTTCCCGGCTTCACGCTGGCGGTGAAGGATATTTTCCGGTAGCAGTGGTTTTGATTGTGAGACCGTTTTTGTACCTGAACCACCTTTGTAGTTTTACCCCTCGTTGCTTTCTCTTAAAAAAGTCCTGGCTCATTATAACGAGTAATTGCATCGTCAGAATTAGTAAGCTAATATCATATGTTAAAGTTATTTAAAAATGTACAGGAGTAAAAAATGGATTTTGCAGATCGGATACGTCAACTGGTGACGCAAATACCCAAACAAATTGGACATATCCAAACTGAGGAAGCCACAAAAAATGCACTTGTAATGCCTTTCATCCAGGCACTTGGTTACAATGTGTTTGATCCAACTGAGGTCGTACCGGAGCTTGTTTCGGATTTTGGGACCAAGAAAGGTGAAAAAGTCGATTACGCGATTCTGCGTGATGGCAAGCCGATTATGCTATTTGAGTGTAAGACCATTGGAACGAATTTAGGGCAAGTACATACTTCGCAACTTTTCCGCTATTTTACAACAACAGAGTCCCGTTTTGGTGTGTTAACGAACGGCATCGAATATTGGTTTTTCTCAGATCTGGAAAGAGCAAATATGCTTGACGAAAAACCATTTCTCATCGTCAATCTGATGGAAATAGACGATTCTCAAATCGAAGAACTCAAGAAATTCTCTAAATCTATGTTTGACGTTGACCAGATTTTGGATACGGCAAGCGAACTCAAATATACGAGAGAAATCAAGAAAATAATCGCGCAACAATTAAAAGAGCCAGATGACGATATAGTTAGGTTGTTGGCAGGACGTGTCTTTTCAGGCCGAGTAACTCAGAAAGTCCGGGATGATTTCGGTATAGTTGTCAAAAAGGCTTTCCAACAATTCCTGAATGACAAGATCAATGAGCGTCTCCAATCGGCTATGCAAAAAACCTCAGAGTTGCCAGCAGTCGAAGCGTCGGAAGAAACTGTGCAAGGTGAGGTTCGTGAGGAATCTGATGATAGTATCGTAACTACTCAGGAAGAAATTGAGGCGTATATGATTGTAAAGTCTATATTGCGCGAAGTGATTAATCCCAAACGTGTTGCAATGCGCGATTTAAAGACATATTGTGGCGTTCTTTTGGACGATAATAATCGTAAACCAATATGTCGCCTACACTTTCATGAGACCAGCAAATATATTGGTCTCTTCAATAAGGACAAAAACGAAGAACGTGTTGCTATTGAAGAGATTGATGATATTTATAAGTACGCCGATAGACTGAAAGAAACTATTACATACTACGAATCGTAAACCGTGAGACAATGGAGGCAACCTCGCCTCCACTTCTAATTGCAACATCATTTCCAGCGATTGAAACCGGAAAACAGGGCAGCTATCATGTCTGATAAATCCACTGCAATCAGCCGGGAGATTGCCTGACATTGCGTTCGTTCCATAAAACCCCCGCAGCATCCTGAACGGTTATCCATAACCCTCTTTTGTCAGAACGGGGTAAAATAAGGGCAGTAACCACTCACTGACTGGACAGATTGGGGATGACACAGCGACGCAGGGCAGGCGAGACCATCC